>JAUWAH010000100.1 GCA_030602145.1 Desulfobulbus sp. | reverse complement strand
GCCAGCCGACAAGTTTCGAAGAAAGAGACGAGCGCCCCTGCGCCCTCGAATATCTTTTTGGGGCGCTTGCCGGCGCTCTCACCACCGCCTTTGCCACCGAATGCGCCCGCGACGGTCTCGAGGTTGACGACATTGAAATCTCGTTGGGCGGGTCGCTCAACAATGTTCTCGCCCATCTTGGCATGGAAGCCGGCGATCCTTCGGTGAACAGGATAGAACTCAAGTACTTTGCCTCCACCTTCGACGACGAAGAAAAAGTCCGGGCGGCCTGGTCGCGGACCGTCACCCGCTCCCCCCTGGCTGCAACCCTGGTCAAGGCCGTCGACCTGCAGATCGTTTTAGCTCTGGTTTGAACACGATGACAAACGAACACGAGACATTCCTCACCACCCAGGTGGGCTCATGGCCTCGCTCCAAGCTCATGCTGAAGACCCTGCGCGGCTATCAGAAGGGGGCAATTTCTCGCCGGGAATTCAACACGGTCGCCGAGGAGGAAATCCGCCGCACCGTGGCCCTGCAGGAAGAGGCCGGCCTGGACATTCTCGTCGACGGCGAGCACCGGCGGGAAAGCTTTTATGCGTTCATCACCGACAAGGTGGCCGGTACCCAACTGATGTCGCTGGCGGAGATGCTTGACTTTGTCGAAGACAAGGCCGAGTTCGAGGAAATGCTGCGCACCATGGACATGCCGGCCTCGGCGGTGAAAAACCCGACCTGCACCGGTAAACTGACTCGGCGAGAGCCTTTGGCCCTGGATGACTACCACTTTTTACGCTCCCTCACCCGCAAACCGGTCAAGATCACCCTGCCCGGCCCCTACCTGCTCACCCGGTCCATGTGGGTCGGCGCTCTTACCCGCAAGGCGTATCGCAATCACCAAAAGATGGCCGACGACATCGTCCGCATTCTCCGCGACGAACTCATCGATCTGCGCGATGCCGGTTGCGATTTTGTCCAGTTCGACGAACCGGTGCTGACCGAGGTGGTCATGTCGGAGGAATGTGACCGCCGCACTTTCATGTGAGCGACCCTGGCTACCCGCCGTGACGCGGGTAAGGAACTGGAATTCGCCGCCGAGCTGATCAACCGCATCGTCGTGGGCGTCGAGGGGATTCGCATCGGCGTGCATATCTGTCGTGGCAACTGGAGCAAGCAGGAGGATGTGCTGCTGAGTGGCGATTACGCCCGGCTGCTGCCCGCCCTGAAACCGATGCGGATCAGCCAATTCGTACTCGAATACGCAACCCCCAGGGCCGGCGACATCGAGGTGGTCGGCCGGGCATTGTCGAATCGGGAATTGGGCCTCGGGGTGGTCAACCCACGCACCGATGAGGTGGAGCCGGTGGAGTTCATCATCGCCAAGGCCGAAAAGGCGTTGGAATTTTACCGCCCCGAGCAACTGTTTCTCAACACCGATTGCGGCTTTGGCTGTTTTGCCGGCCGGTCGGTCAATGTGGAGGAGGTCGCCTTTCGCAAGCTGGGGGCAATCGTGGCAGCCGCCCGGATTCTGCGCCGGCGGCATGGTTGATCCTGTCGCGAGCCTGCCGGTGCAACCGGTTGGTACCGAATCGGGTCAGGCAAGGATGGCGGTCAGCGGTTGACAAGAGACCGTTTGACTCGGGGTTAAAAAATATGGCTCATGGAAGGGAAAAGGCCCGGCGCTGGATCGGGTCAGGTATGGATCACTTCGATAAAAACAAAAAACCCCGCACAAGGCGGGGTTTAAACATCACGACAAATTAAAGCTCAGCACTTTACGACAGATGCAGCCGAAGGGCCTTTGGCGCCATCCACTACATTAAAGCTTACGCGTTCACCTTCTTGGAGAGATTTGAACCCGTTAGCCTGAATAGCGGAATGATGAACGAATACATCCTTGCCACCATCCTGCGCGATAAAGCCAAAACCTTTAGAATCATTAAACCATTTTACAGTTCCTTCAGCCATTGTAATTACTCCTTTTTCATTGTGGACACATGTCGCACAGTTTGGTGGTTGGCCCCACCTTGGGACCATTTGTCATACTCCGCATGATCAAAAGGAGCATGCGGTAATATATCTCTGTTTTAAACTCAGTTCTTTATTTTGATCGTCCTGAGCAACCGAAACTGCCTGATGTGGCAGGTCGGCTGGACGAACGTCTTGAGCCTGATGCTGTTTTTGTTTGATGGCCACCAGGCTTTCTTTGATGGTTATAGGAGCGGAACTCCGGTTCAGCATGCGGTGAAGCAAGGACCGCAGGATTCACGGGGAGACGCTGCATTTTTCCATCAAGGGATTGCTCGATGGTCCGGATCATACGGGAGTCCTCGCCTGTAGCGAAGTTCAGTGCCTTACCTGTACATGCGGCCCGGCCGGTTCGGCCTGTGCGGTGGATATAGGCTTCGGCAGTATCCGGCATGTCGTAGTTGATGACATGGGAAATGCCAGTAACGTCAATCCCCCGAGCGGCAATATCGGTGGCTACGAGGATTTTGAAGGTTCCGTCTTTGAAACCGTCAAGCGCTTCCTGCCGTTTGTTCTGTGAAAGGTTGCCCTGCAAGGAGGTGGCGTTAAAACCAAATTGGGTCAATTTCGCAGCCAGACTCTTTGCCTTGTGCTTTGTTCGGGTAAACACCAGGGTTGTTTCCATCTGGTCTAACCCTAGCAGGTGCAGGAGCAGTTCGGTTTTTTGTCCCTGTTCAATCGCATAGACTTGGTGAGTGACACTTTTGACTGATCGGGTGTGGTTGATCTGCACCGTCACCGGTTTATTCAAGATATCTTCAGCAAGATGCCTGATTTCACTAGGCATGGTTGCCGAGAATACCAGCGACTGCCTTTCCTTGGGAAGCTGCCTCAATATTCTGCGAATATCGGGAAGGAATCCCTTGTCAAACATGTGATCAGCCTCGTCAAGGATCAGTGTGTTAACCTGACTGAGATTAATCGCTTTATCATTGAGAATGTCCAGAAGCCGACCCGGGCAGGCGATGACGATATCGACACCGCTGCGAATTTTATTAATCTGAGCCTGCTTGCTGACACCGCCATAGATAGCCATGCTGCGTAACCGAGTCCCCCGGATGATGGACTTGGTAAATTCGTTGATCTGTTCCGCTAACTCTCTGGTTGGAGCAATAATTAATACACGGACCTGATTCTTGGAAGTTGTCATGAGATGCTGCACGGTCGGCAAAATAAAAGCCGCTGTCTTGCCGGTTCCAGTCTGCGCCAACCCAAGTAGATCACGACCCTCAAGGATAGGAGTGATTGCTTGCTTTTGAATGGGTGTTGGCACGGAAAAACCGCAATCCTGGATAGCTTGTAGAATGTGGGGGTTAAATTGAAAATCGTTAAAACTCATTAATACTCCTGGAATTGACAGGTTGCGCTGCAATGATCAGTTCATTGCACATTGGTGCAACGCAGGATCATTGGTGGCGAGTCCCTGTTAATTGTTGAAAAATTGAATAGAACTGCTGGTATCGCAGAAAAAAGAGCGCACTTGCGCCACATTCGATCAATGAGATGTCGAATCGAGCGCATTTATCGGTCCAATGCCAGATTGGCACGCTGCACAATTGAGAATTTGGGAAGGGGGGATATCAAAGGGGATTATCTGCGACGTTGGCCTCTTTTTACCGGAGGCTTGGCCTCATTGCAGACAAGAGTTCGATGTTTAAAAATTTTACCGTTCAGCGCCTCCATTGCCTTGTGCCCTTCCGAACGGTTGGACATCTCAACAAAACCGAACCCTTTTGATTCTCTTGAGACTTGATCGACAATGAGCTTGGCACTAATTACACTGCCAAATTCACCAAACAAATTAGAAAGTTCGGATTCTACAATATTATAAGGGAGACTACCGACGAAAAGTTTCATGCCTGTTTTCCTGGGCGTAATAAGCAAAAAACTTTTCAAGTATCGAATGAAATGAACTTACATCGCAGGATATCGAAAAAGAAAATGCTATTTGATATTTATTTATTATATTTAAAATTTAATAAATTGCAAGAAAATAATTCTCAGCATACAATCCAGTTCATCTTGCTTGAATTCTTACCATTAATCAAAAATGACGGTCTCGCAAAAAGTGGATTTATGTCATTTCGAGGTGCCTAGCGGCGAGAAATCTCTCAATTATTCCGTAGATTTCTCGCTACGCTCAAAATGACAAAAAAACTACGGTTCATCCGGCAAACGCGTACCTGGGCTTGGAGGAAAGCGTGGAAAAGCGACACGAAATTTAATCGTCATTTTTTCAATAAATTCGATAGCTTGCCAAAATGGGTATGGGTCATCGTCGGGCCTGTGTTTGTATCGAGATTTTCGGTAGGGAGCCATTCAGCGTCGAGAGAGCGGGAATGTTCGTTATCGTGGCAGTAGATACATAACAGCTCCCAATTGCTGCCATCGGGCGGGTTGTTTTTGTAATTATGGTCTTTGTGGTGAACCGTCAATTCACGCAGGTTTTTTCCGGAGAAATCACGCCCGCATTTCCCGCAAACCCATGGGAGAATCTTCAGCGCCTGAGTTCGATAATCTACTTTTTTCATACAGGAGAGCCTTTTGATGGTCTCGTAAGAAGTCGATTTCCGTCCTTTCGAAAAACATCTCAATTGTTCCGGAGATTACTCGCTTCGCTCGAAATGACAGAACCCGCAAACGTCTGTTATCCAACAGGTTCATGAGACAGCTTGGCTGTTGACGATCAAGTTCGGCAGACTGGTTCGGCAATCACCAATCCGGCAAGGTTAAGCGGTGAGCGGCAGCACCGGGGTTACTATCCAAAAAACGATCACCGCCGTTGGCAAAACAGACCAGGCGACAATTCCCCAAGCCGCGCAACGGCGCCATGGCCACCTGGTTCGGAAGCGGAGCCCTACAGGTATTGCCATGGTCGGCACTGCGGACATCAATGCCAGCAGACCCCACTCCGAGATCCTTGGAACCGCCGCACTTGTGGCGGCCTTGAATGCCAGGGCACTGGCCTGGCCGGCAAGAACGAGCAGCACCAAGACGCCCACGCAGCACACAACCATACCTGTGCCGCACTGCCAAAGGGTGACCGGTTCGGCTGCCCGGGCAAGTACAACTCCGCTCAACAGCAGAATGAGAGCGAGCGGGAAAAGCCCGACACCGATGAGCCCGATCATCACGAATTGGCAAAGACCGGCGGCGAGCGTTGCACAAAGAAATCCTGATGCAAGCAAGACCTCAGAAGTTCTCATGATATTGTCTGCATCGGGATGCAGCGGCGAAACATGGTGAAAAGGAGTTCACAACCCATCTCTTCATGGTTGCAAAATATTGCATGTGTACGTGCAGGTTCCGGCACCTGGGCCATGCCGGCTAGGTTGGCAAGGCACGGCAACCGATCGATACCACCTGTTCTGCCATCGAAAATGCAAGTGCCACGTGATGCAATACCCCACCGGGAGAGAGAATGCAACTCCGGTCAAGCCACGGTGCAAACTTCGACAAGCACGTACATTCAACCACAACGACCCGTATTCAATGACACACTCGGTGGCTGTCCTTGCCGACAGTGCCGGCACACTTCCCCGCCCTGCCGCCGTATCGTTTATCCGGGTTTTCCTCCTCTCGATGGGAGTTTTTTTCCGCCTACGGATTGATTTTTCGCCAGAACAACGTAACAGTCTGCACACCGGCATGACAGCAGGCGTACGTTCCCTGTCCGGGCCATAACCCCGGCGTGGCTGCCCGGGCCGACACATCCATGGAGGCTTTCTCCCTTGTTTCCTTATTCCCCCAGAGTTGACCGTTGTCTCAAGCCATGATTCCATCTGCCATCGAACTGCTGGCTCCGGCCAAAAACCTCGATTGCGGCATCGCGGCCGTCAACCATGGCGCCGACGCCGTCTATATCGGCGGGCCGTTGTTCAGTGCCCGGGCAGCGGCGGCCAACAGCCTGGCCGATATCGAGCGGCTGGTGGCCCATGCCCATGCCTTTCGGGCCAGGGTCTATGTGGCCTTGAACACCCTGCTCGAAGACGACGAGCTTGACCGGGCCGTATCGCTCTGTCACCGGTTGTACGAACTCGGGGCCGATGCGCTCATCATCCAGGATGTTGGCCTGCTGGAATGTGACCTGCCGCCGATTCCCCTCCACGCCTCCACCCAGATGAACAATCGAACCGTGGAGAAAGTGCGTTTTCTTGAGCAGGTGGGGTTCGCCCAGGTGGTGCTTGCCCGCGAACTGAGCCTGACCGAGATACGGGCGATCCGCGAGGCGACGACGGTGCCGCTGGAGTTCTTCGTCCATGGCGCCCTCTGTGTCTCCTACAGCGGCCAGTGTTATTTCAGTGAGGTGGTGGCCGGCAGGAGCGCCAACCGGGGCCAGTGCGCCCAGTTCTGTCGGCACAGGTTTGACCTCAGGGACCGGGAGGGCCTGCTTGTGGCCGCCGACCGCTATCTGCTCAGTTTGAAGGACCTGGATCTGTCCGGCCACTTGGCCTCCCTCATCGATGTCGGCATCCGTTCGTTCAAGATCGAAGGCCGGCTGAAGGGCGCCCACTACGTCAAGAACGTCACCGCTGCCTATCGGCTGGCCCTGGATACCATCCTTGAAGCGCGGACCGACCTGGTCCCGGCCTCGTCCGGCCACTGCCGGTTCGGCTTCACCCCCGATCCGTCCCGATCGTTCAGTCGGGGCGCCACCGATTTTTTTGTCACCGGCCACAGCACCACCGTGGCAGAAATTCGCACGCCGAAATCCATCGGCAAGCATATCGGCCGGGTTGTGGCCATCGGGCCAAAGACCTTCACCCTTTCCGGAAAGGAACCGATCAGCAACGGCGACGGCCTCTGTTTCTTCGACCGCGACCAGAACCTTGTCGGTCTGCGGGTGAACCGGGCCGAGGGACGGGTCATCCATGCCAAGGACGACCTCGTGCCCCGCGGCCTGACCGTGGGAACCGACATCTTTCGCAATGTGGACGTCGCCTTCAACAAACTGCTGGAGCGCAGCACCCTGAGCCGGACCATCGCCCTGAACATGACTCTGACCGAATACGACGGCGGGCTGCAACTCACCCTCCTCGACGAAGATGGCATCAGTTCGACGACAACCATTGCTGTGACCAGGGAAGAGGCAGCCAAGAGCGGATCGATCGTGTCCATGGCACAGCGCCAGTTGGCCAAAAGCGGCGGCACCATCTTTTCGGTCCGCGAGGTTGTCGTGGCCCTTTCCCCCGATCTCTTCGTCCCCGCCGCCTTGCTCAACGAACTGCGCCGCCAAGCCTTCGCCGCCCACCTGGCGATTCGGCTTGCGGCCTATCCGAGGGAAACCCGGCCGTTCATCCCCACCGAGCTGCCATGGCCGGCAGTGACGGGGGATTACCGCGACCAGATCACCAACACCAAGGCGCTGGCCTTTTACCGCCGACACGGCGTGGCCGACCTCGATCCGTCACGCCTGCAGACCGATTCTGTCCGGGAATGCGTCCTGATGACCAGCAAATACTGCCTCAGAAGACAGTTGGGGATGTGCGGGGGCCGGCATCACCACGGCCGGCCGGCCGCCGAACCGCTTGTGCTTGCCGATCGAACGGGCAGCTACCTGGTGCGGTTCGACTGCGACCGCTGCGAAATGACCGTGGTCAGAAGGGGCAAGAAGTGAGGGATAGCCCCTCTCCGCACCGGAGAGGGATGCCGGTTCAACTCCGGGTTTTGAGCCACTCGCAAACGGTGTCGAGATCGGCGATGCATCGTGCCAGGGCCTTGCCGCGGTGACTGAAGGCTCCTTTTTCTTCCAGGGGGATCTCGGCCAGGGTTTTGTTCACCTCCGGGAGAAAAAAC
>JAUWAH010000231.1 GCA_030602145.1 Desulfobulbus sp. | reverse complement strand
GTCTGCGGAGCGGTCCGGAAAGTGTATCTGTTGGTACGAGAAGGGGTCTGATACTCTGCCACACCTCTCCGGGACAATCCGTTTGTCGAACGCCGGGCTATGGTTTTGATCAAACGATCTTCGGGCGATTCAATCCGGCGTGGTGCTCGTTCGCTCAATTTGTAGCGCCCGTTGCCCGGGACGTTTGTATAGTGGCAAACACCACGGGCATCGACATAGGCGTACATGGCCGCTTCAGAAAAAAATGGCGCCATAATCAAAAAGAGGGCAGGGAGCAGTCCGATCAGGATAAAACGGCAGGGCATGATATTCCTTTTCTATTGCTTACGTTTTTCCCAATCGGCGAGAAATTGCCGCATACCGATATCAGTCAGCGGATGTTTAGCCAATTGGGCAATCACTTTATACGGGATAGTGGCGATATCTGCACCGAGCAGCGCGGATTCCACCACATGCATTGGGCTGCGAACCGAAGCGACGATAACCTCGGTCGAAAACCCGTAATTGCGCAGTATTGTCATTATATCGGCAATCAGGTCGAGACCGTTAACGGAAATGTCATCGAGCCGGCCCACAAAAGGACTGACATAGGTCGCACCAGCCTTGGCAGCCAGCAAGGCCTGGGTGGCGGAAAAAATCAAGGTCACGTTGGTTTTGATCCCCTCGGCGGTCAAGCGCTTAACAGCCTTCAACCCTTCCTCAATCATGGGGATCTTCACGACAATATTATCGGCTATCTTCACCAATTCACGCGCTTCGGCGACCATACCGTCAGCCTCCACACTAATGACTTCGGCACTGACAGGGCCATCGACCAGCGCGCAGATGTCGCGCAATATCTCGTTAAAAGGGCGTGGTTCTTTCGCAACCAGGGATGGATTGGTGGTGACGCCGTCTACCATGCCCAACTCAATCCCCTTTTTAATTTCTTCGATGTTTGCGGTATCAATAAAAAATTTCATGATTCTCCTTGTTCCGGTTTGCCGGCGAATTGATCACAGCATTGTTCACTGCAAAAATAATAGGTCACACCATCCTTGCGCAAACGGACGGCCTGGTGTTTCGGGACGAGAACATGGCAGACAGGATCTTCGACCAGGATATTCTGGGGATTGGCCTCTCGATCGGCGGTCCTCTCCTCGTCCACCGTTGTTTTCGCCTTACTTCGCCCGAAATGCTTTCGGAGAAGGCGCCAACCGGCATAGAAGAGAAGGGCCAGTATGAACAGGCGCAAGGGCGTCATGCGAACTGTGGAACGACTGCGGTTATTGAATCCTTTATCCTGCCCGACATGGGTTCATTATAGCGGGGGCAGTGTAAAAGTCTAACTGATTTGAAGGCGCTGCTCTTTTTAACGATCAGCAGGGAGTGTCATCCTCCGACAACCACGATACCTGCTCAATCCGTTGCGCGGCGAGGCGATTGTCGCTAGCGGCGACGAGGGCACCAATTGTCTTGTGGGTAAGGGGGTGGACGAAATCCGCAGCGATTTCAGCCAATGGGACGAGGACAAAGAGACGATGGTGCATTCGGGGGTGCGGGAGGATCAGCCCACCGTCATGCACCACCTGCTGATCATAAAGAAGGAGATCGAGATCAAGCGTCCGATCAAGTGAACCAGCCCCGTCGGCTAACCGTCTGCGGCCATGCCGAGCCTCAATTGCGTGCAGATGGCGCAACAGAGCATGGGGCGCCAGCCCGGTCTGGACCAGGCCCGCGGCATTGACGAACCGGTTGACACTGGCTATACCGACGGGCTCGGTGAGATACGGGTGAGACAGGGCAAGGGCAGTGACCTCGGGGTGTGCCAGTAATTCCCGCCAAGCTGTCTGAAGTGTTGTCAGCGAAGCGCCGAGATTGGACCCCAAGCCAATGGCGGCGACATGAATTCGGCTGGAAACGCTCCTATCCGCGTGCATGCCGCGAAAGCCTGGCTTTTGTCCGATTCACCCGATCGTGTTGAGACCGAGGACATCGAACATGGTGTACAGCCCTTTGGGTTGCCGACAGACCCAGGCGGCGGCCATTGCCGCACCTCGGGCAAAGTTATCCCGATTGGTGGCCCGATGGGTGATCTCCAACCGCTCACCGGCACCGGCAAAATACACGGTATGCTCACCGACGATATCGCCACCCCGGATGGTCTGGATTCCGATTTCCCGATCGGACCGTTCGCCGATGATGCCGTTGCGCTCCATGACGCCGACTTCGGCAAGATCCCTCCCCAAGGCTGAAGCGGCCATCTGCCCAAGCTTCAGTGCCGTCCCGGAGGGAGCGTCTTTTTTCATCCGGTGATGGGCCTCGACGATTTCGACATCATAGGCGTCGCCAAGAATTGCTGCCGCCTTTTCAACCAATTTGAACAGGACATTGACCCCAACAGCCATGTTCGGCGATTGCACGCAGGGAAAATGGGCTAGCGCCAACTCATTTATGGTCGCGATTTCCTGGTCGCCAAGACCGGTGGTGCCGATGACCATGGCTTTACCGTGGTCGGCGGCCATCCGCACAAACCCCATGGTGGCTGCATGAAAGGTAAAATCGATGACCACATCACCCTGTTCGATGACCGCAGCCAAACCGGCACTGATCTTCACCCCGGTGTCGGCCAAACCGCTGAGGGCGCCGGCATCTTTGCCGATGGCCGGATGGCCTTCCGCTTCAAAGGCTCCGGTCAACTCGAGTTCCGGATGCGCCAGAACCATATGGATAATTCGCTGCCCCATCCGACCGGCCGCGCCGGCGACAATCACTCTGGTCATGGATTCCTCCCGGCCGTCGGCTCCAGAAGACCCAGGGCGACCATATCGGTTTTCAACCTTTCGAGACTGGTCCCATCCATCTGGGTCATGGGGAGACGGACCTCACCGGAGGCGATTTTGCCCATCATTTCCAATCCTTTCTTCGCCGGTGCCGGGCTCGGGTAACAGAACATGGCCCCCATGAGGGAGAACAGTTCATAATGGAGGTCGTTGGCCGTGGCCACATCGGCACGCAGGGCGGCCTCGATCATGGCGGCGGTTTTGGCGGGCGCTAGGTTGGAAACAACGGAGATCACGCCCCGGCCGCCGAGCAGTACGGTGGCCATGGCGGTGAAATCGTCTCCGGAAAGAACGGTGAAATCCCGCGGGCACAACTGGATGATCTCGCTGACCTGCTGCAGGCTGCCGCAGGCTTCCTTGATACCGATTACATTGGGCAATGTTGCCAAACGGGCTACGGTCGTCGGCAGCATGTTGGTCACGGTTCGACCCGGCACATTATAGAGGACCATCGGAATATCGACGGCGTCGAGAATCGCCTTGAAGTGCTGAAACAACCCCTCCTGGCTCGGTTTGTTGTAATAGGGCACAACCGACAAGACAGCGTCTGCGCCGCTCGCCTTGGCGGACTCGGTCAGCTCGATGGCCTCCAGGGTGCTGTTGGCGCCGGTGCCGGCAATAACCGGAACCCGCCCCCTGACCGTGTGCACGGTCAGTTCGATCACCCGCTTGTGCTCGTCAAAGTTGAGGGTGGCGGATTCACCGGTGGTTCCGCATGGCACGATGCCATGAATACCGCCGGCGATCTGGAATTCGATCAGATCGATCAATCCCTGCTCATCGAGCATTCCATTGCGCATGGGCGTGACCAATGCGGTTATGGCGCCTTGAATTGGTTTCATGCTCTCCTCCTTCATGATTACGATCCCGAACAATCACCGGGCAGGATTGCCCGCCTGCTTCCAGTCGCCATGGTCCCGTTGCCCCCGCTCATCCCGCCAGTGCCTCGTCGGTCAATTCGCCCTTGTACACGAGGTGGGCGGGTCCCTTCAACAGGACCTGCTCGTTTCCTGCTTCTCCGCTGCCGGAAAAATGCACCGTCAGGGCAACGCCTCCAGCAGTGATCATCTCCACCGGCGAGTCGGCGAATCCCTTGGCGGCGGCGATCAGTGCTCCGGCCACCACTCCGGTACCGCAGGCCAGGGTTTCGTCTTCGACACCGCGTTCATAGGTCCGGATCCGGAGCCCCTCCCCGTCCCTGCCGATGAAATTGACATTGGTCCCCGCCGGAGCGAAATCGGGATGATGACGAATCCGGCGCCCCAGATCAACAACATCGACGGTGTCGATATCCTCGACGAAAAGCACTGCATGGGGCACACCGGTGTCCACGCAATGGGCAAGCAAGGTTTCTTCAGCTATTTCAATGCGCCGGTCGAAGCGAAACGAATGCGGCGGCGTCATCCGGATGGTGACCTGGGTATCGGCAACGGTGGCATCGACAATGCCGGCCAAGGTTTCAAAACGCATCCGAGCGGCAGCAATCCCCTGCATATAGGCAAAGCGGGCCACACACCGTGCCCCGTTGCCGCACATCTCCGCCTCGGAACCGTCGGCGTTGAAAAACCGCCAACTGAAATCAGCGCGGTCTGAGGATTCAATCAGGAACAGACCGTCCGCCCCCACGGAAAACTTGCGCCGGCAGACCAGGCGGGCAAACTCGGTCATCCGCTCCCGGGGAATCAGGGGAAGGCGGTGGTCGATGATGATGAAGTCATTACCGGCGCCGTTCATCTTCCAGAACGGGATCGGCAAAGTGATCTGGTGCATGGCGAGGTGTCCATGAACGTATTGATTTCGGCTTGCTTGCCATGCCGGAACAGCCCTTTCTTCCTGCGTCGTGGCCAGCCGATTTGCCCCGGTCATCCGGTCAGTTGTCAAGACGAACTTCGGGGGACCGAGTGCTTTCGTTGGCCGGGTTGCGCGTGTCGATGCTCGAAACCGAGTAGAACAGGGTAACTGCCGGAGCCCCCTCGTCAACGAACAGGGTCTGCGGCAGATTGACCTCACCGACCGGGATCGCCTTGGTCTCACCAGCCGCACGCCGATAAATCCGATAGCCGGCCAGATCGGGGGCATCGACCTGGTCCCAAAACACTTTCACCCCTACCTCGGTTCGTAGCGCCTCGACCCGGTCGGGAACCGGCGGCGCGGTGCGATCAACCGGCCTGGCCTCAACCGCTTCACTCAGACCGCTCCGCACCGTGCCGT
>JAUWAH010000161.1 GCA_030602145.1 Desulfobulbus sp. | reverse complement strand
GAGCGTCTTCAAGGCCAGATCAAAGGCCACCGCCGGGGCACCCGAGAGGATGGCCTGGAGTTTGTTGACCAGGTAATCGGTGTTCATGAAGCTGAAGCCGCCCATAAACACATCGATGCCGCCGCAACCGCTCTTGATCCGAGGCACCTCCACGGTGACCGGATATTCGGCGGTACTGTGCCAGCGGCCGGAAAAACTGCCGCCCGAGTAATAGCCACGCTGCTGGCCGCTGAAGTAGTTGGGGGTGCTGCTGGCATGCTGTTGCAACCAGTCGTCGACCCAACCGGCCTGTACCGTTTGGGCGGAGAGGGTCACAGCGACAATGGCAGAAAGAAATGCTGTTTTCATGGTGAGGGCCTCGTGGGTGACTTGTTGACTGGACCGTTAGCCTGCCAGGGTGTCTGGATCTTCAGGATCGAGGTTGGATCCAGGGCACTGCCCTTCTGGAAATCGTAGGTGGTGAACGATTCCATGGAGGTGTCACCCCGCATGGAACGAATTGCCTGGTAGAGGTTACGCTCGATCTCCGGCAGGGTGGCCACACCAGTGGCAATGCGCATCGAGGCCTCCCGGTCCTGCCTGATCAGGAGCAAGGTCGGTGTGGTGGTAATGTTGAAACGTAGGGCGATATTCGGTTCACGTTCAATATCCACCGGCTTGACCTGCCAGCCGTACTTGTCGACAAAGTAGGCCAGGATCTGGGCCTGCTTCTCACAGAAACCACAACCGGCTGCGGCAAAGAACAACAGGGCATGATCATCCCCTGCCTCGCGGATGGTGCCCGTGATCTCCTCCTGCTGCATCTGTACCCTGGCAACCGCTCCAGGGCTGGAGGTGGGATAGACCTGGTTGATGTTGAACAGGTCGGCCCGTTTCTGGGTGACGTACTGGGTGGCATTGGCATAGGCCAGGGCCTTGCGTCGGGCAATGTCCTGGATGGAGAGATATTCAAGGATGTTCTGCTCGGTCGGATACTGGACCGCCTTCTTCTGTAGGCCATTGAGCAACTGCTGAAAATCATCCGGATGCATGTTCCACAGGGTTTCTGTGGAATAGTGAGACAGGGACACCTCACGAGATAAAGGGACAGCCTTGGGCTCAGTTACCGGCATCTCCCGCTCCTCTTCGACCACCGGAGCCGGATCCTCGTACCAGAACCACCCGTGCTTGCTCTCCTGATAGAAGCTAGTGGCCGCCGAGGGCATAGAGTTCCCGGCCCAGACTGGCGTGGCCAGCAATGCCAGGCATAACCCATAACTACCAAAGCGGCAGCGCCTGGTGGCTGATCTCGTGCACATCGATGAATCCAAAGTATTTACTGTCAAAGCTGCGGGGATGGGTGCCAATCATGAACAGCTTGCCCGTCGGAACCGTCCCGTTGAAGGAAAACAGCGGCAAGGGCCGGTCCTTGCTGTCGGCTTCCAATGCCTGCCCCAGCGACCTGCCGTTGCAGAAAAAGTGGTTTGCTGCATCCATAGTCAGTTGATCACCTGGAAGGCAGCCCACCTTCTTGATCATCTGATCATGATCGGCACGGAGTCCCTGCTGCACCTGCGAGAGATCCCGGTGGCGAAAGACCAGGTAGTCGCCCAGCTCCACCTTGGCGGGGGCTGGAAGGAGAAAAAAGACCCGATGCTCCAGCGAACCGCTGGTGGCCACGGTAACGCGGCCGGGCAACCAGGCACCAGCCAGGATGAAGGCGAGAAAGACGATGGCCACAGCCTGTTCCCGCCGGTTCACCCGCCACCATGGTCTACTTGAGCTTGATTTCAGTATCCGGGTCATGATGCAGCACCACATCTTTGAGGATGATCAAATGGTGACGGGGTTGTTCCTGAAACACCTGTTCCAGGGTGTCGAGGTTACGATTCCACTGGTCCTCGGTGATGGTCCCAGCAGCGAGCAAGGTCTTCTGTTCCTGCAGGTAGCCTTTCAGATCGGCCACCTTCACCTTGGGCACCAGGAACCGGTCGTAGGCAAAGAGCAGCCCCAGAACGATGACCAGGACGATACCGATCACCTCCAGGTAGCCGGGGGAGTCCGTCACTCTGCTTTCTTTGTCTTGCACTTCAATCGATTCGTTCACTGACCACCTCTCAGTCGGGCGCTGATGCCGGCAAGCGCGGGATTGTTCGCCGCCTTGCTCATTTTTTCCAACAAGAAAGCCAATTCCGCCTCTCCATGAATCGACCAGGAGTCCTGACCATTGTCATGGACCAGGGCCGGCACCTCGCTGATGTTGTATCGGGAAAATAATCCCGGGTTGACCTTGGGCAGCACTGCCAGTCGCTGACAAGGAGATTTGGGAGTATCCTGGCATTTCGGGTCAGCCTGCATCACCCGGCTGAAATAATCGGCATTGATGCGTTTGCCTTCCAACCCCTCTGGTAACCCGAACAGGACCGGCACAATCCGTTGTTCGCCGGTTCGGCCAATATCGATTAGGTAGCGGTTCACCACGAGCTCGGGAAGGGAACTGGAAAGGAAGAGATAGACCGACTCCTGGGCGGTAAGCGTCCCTTTTCCCTGTGGTGCTATTGCCTGTTCCTGTTGTGGACCGCTTTGTTGGATCCTATCTATCTGGCAACGGAGCTTCTGTTGGAACTCAGGCGAGTTGTATTCTTTCGCTGTTTGCTGAGCTGCTTCCTGTCCCTTGTCGTTATGAGCATTCTCAGGTAGGTGCATGGTCTCACTGAGTTTACGGGCCTTCTCGACCGCCTTCTCCACCAGTTCTCCGGCTTCCTTGCGTTCTTCCGCCAAAACGCCCTGAAAGAGGGCGATTGTCAGTACCACCGGAAGTATCCTCCAACTCATTCGCAGCATGTGCAGCACCGTTGCATGCGGTAGACCACCCAGAGAAACTCGTCATTGGAGCCCTGGGCACCCATGTAGGGCGGATTGAGTCCGGAATCATAGGTAGAGGTCGCCCGACCGATGGGATACACGTCCCGAATGTCGGGCCGAGCCACGTTCAGCTTATAATGGCTCTTGATCCAGACCGGGGTCTGTACGCAACCGCAGAGAGGGAAGGGATCGCAGATCATGCCGATACGGTTGAGCTTATAGAGCATGCGGTAGGCGGCGGTGGCATTGGCCTGGACGATGTTGTCGTTATCGACATGGCCGGTCATCGGATAAGCCGAACCACCACTGCCGACACACCAGGGCATGGCATCAAGCGGCCAGCCAGCATTGGCAGCAATGGCATCAGCCATGCAGGCCATGACCATGGCCTTGTTGGCAAAGAGGGAGACTTCGGGGGTGAGCAAGGCGGCCAGTTCATCGTCTTGCCACATGGCATCATATTCGCTCCACCAGGTGCCGTAATCGTTGCGGTCGCAGATCCCCGCCATTAGGGGCAAGAGAAAGGCGTGCGACTGAGCAAAGGTGGACTCATTGGCGATATCGACCGCATCCGAGCTTTTATTCTTGCCCCCCAGTTCATCGGTCAAGGTTCCACCAACCGAACTGCCCAGCATTGCCGAGTAAAAGGCAATCGATGAAGTGTCCAGGAGCAGAAAGGGCTCCCAATAGCTGACGATTATTCCGGTCTCTATAAAAACTGGTGGTGGGCGCGGACAGAAGCACACCCCCTCGATGGTGAAATCAATCTCGCTCCAATGAATGTCGGTAATCGGGTTGAACGGGGTCCCCGACTTGGCAATGGACGGTGAAGGGACCAGGAGGAGGCAGAGCATGAAAAATATGCTAACGCTGTGTTGCAAGGCGCACCTCCCGAACGGTCAGCTTGTTGTCTTGTTCGACCACCACTGAAGGTGCGGCCTTGAGCTGGAGTCGGGCGGCAATATCGTGGGTCAGGTAATAGACCGGACGCTGCAACGCTTGTTTCAACTCATTCGCATACCCACCGGAGAGCAAAAGAACGGCCCGGTGGTTCTGGAAGTAAGGCGACCCCTTGAACCATTCAACCTGTTCCGGATCACTGCCGTCGATGACCACCAGTCCACCGCTCAACCTGGCATACTGCAAGGGGTTGAAGGTGAACCCCTGGGGATAGAGCAGGTTACCCTGGCTATCCTTGATGTTGCGCTCCAGGGTATGGGTCAGGTCAACAGTGAACATCCGATCACTCGACGCCCTGGACAACGTATGCAGGTTGGCCGGCTGATAGCGGTTATGGGTGTTGAACAGGGCATCGATGTCGATGCCGGTCGCCTTCTGCTTGAACTCTTCCCGAATATCATGCTCAACGATGTGATAGGTCCGTCCCACGGGTTCCAGCCGGGTGTGCGCTGCCCAAACCTGGGTGGCACAGGTGATGATCCATAGAGCAGAAAGAAGTTTAGAGTCCATCCTGTTCCCTCCGGGCTACCATCTCCAGGATGGCTTCGTGATAGGAGAGGCCGTTTTTGACCATGGCCTCGATGGCAGCAATCTCGGCGGGCTTGGAGGTGTAGATGAAGTAGTCGTAGTCGTTGACCACCAGCCGGGTTACACCGAGACCAAAGGGGGTATCGAAAAAGACCTCCGAGTATTTGGGGGGATTGGATTTGACGCTTTTGAGGAGTTGGAGGACGAAGTCGTCATACTCGATCAATCCCTGCTTGCGGGCCTGATCGAAATCCGAGGATTCCAGGTAGATCTTGAAGGCCGAGTTACCGTTGATCACCCGGCCCACCTCGCCGAAGCTGTCGAGATCGAGGATCGATTGGGTGATGATCATGAAGCTGCCGTTGTACTTCCTGGCCCGCCGATACCCCTCATTGATCACCGGCCCCAGCATGGCGGCCTTGCCCAGAAACTGCCAAGCCTCGTCAAAGATGATCAGCCGGGAGCGGGACCGATCGGAAAGGTAGAGATCCTGGGTCACCGCATTGAGGACCAGCAGAGTGACGACCCGGTACAGGTCGAGCTGGATTTTGAGGTTCTCCAGCTCCAGGACCACAAAGGCATCGCGATGGATGTCGAAGGTGGAGGGACCTGTGAAGAACTTGCCGTGAAATCCGTGGCTGGTGAACTCGCGGATGTTGAAGGCCAGCTTCCGCGCCACCTCTACCAGGGCCGGGTTATCGCTCATCGAGTCGAAATCCGCCGCCGGCACCTCGGGGAACTTGGCCAGGAATGCATAGACCGTATCCGCGTCAGCCTCCGGTCCCTCCTGCTGCCAGGCCCAGCGGACCGCATTACGGATCATGTTCAACTCGGTGTCGTTGCACCTCTCCGTATCCGAGTTGGAGTAGGCCATCTGGGCAAAGACGGCGGTCACCGATTTGAGCTCCTCCTCCGGTTCCTGGATGGAGGTAAAGGGGTTGAGGCAGACCGTGGTACCCGGCTGGAAATCGAGATAGCGGGCGCCGAGCATGTTGGCGATTTTCTTGTACGAGCCGCCGATGTCGATGATTCGCACCAGGGAGCCGCAGGCGTAGTAGTTGAAGGCCAGGAAGTTGACCAGAAAGGACTTGCCCGAACCGGTGGTGGCGCAGCAGACGGTATTGTGGTTGGGCGCTCCCTTGGCAAAGAAATCCAGGCTGACCAGTTGGCCCTTACGTCCGGTGAAGATCAGTTTCGGCACCCCGCCGGTGCCGGCAAAGTCGCCCTGGACCGGGAGCAAGGGTGTGACCGAAGGCACTGGCGCAATGAAATCCCGCTCCAGGTTGTCGATGTTCCTGCCGGTGGTGTAGAGGCCGAAGGGTAAGGCGGAGAGGAAGAGAATTTTGAGGATAAAAGAATCCTGCTGCATAACATAGCCGTTATCTTCCCAGATTCGCCTGGCCCGGGTACAGGACTCGCGGGCTCCTTCCAGATCCCGGTCCCAGACCAAAAGGATGGGGATGATACGGACGAACTTGACCCCGTGCTCCAGGGCGTCGGTCGCCTCCAGATGCTCTTCCTGCTTCCGTCGCAGCAAGGGGGAGAGCGAGCCAACCGCCTGTTGATTGAGGAGCAGGTTGCACTTGGCGTGGATCCTGGTCTCTAGGCCCTGCTCAAAAAGGATGTTGAGGGTGTAGAGAAAGCCGGTTTTGATCTGATCCATATCCG
>JAUWAH010000286.1 GCA_030602145.1 Desulfobulbus sp. | reverse complement strand
CGGTGAGCCCAAACGATCCGACCCGCCCGCAGGAAGCGCCAACGAGTGGCAGGTCATGGAAAACCGCACCCGCAGAATTCAGTGAATCGGTTGCTTGCTCTCATGTGCGGTCCGTACTGGCCCGTCCTGCTGATCGTTGCCGGTTTCCTGCACAGCGGTTGCGCGCCGTTGGTCCTCACCGCCGGGGCGGGCGCCGGCTATGTGGCCGCCAAGGAAGAGCCCCGGAGCAAGGTCGAGACTTTTTTTGAAGATCTCGGCCGGTCCATCCGGCAAACGACCCGCAAGCTGACCAGTGGCAGAAGCAGCGCACAGCGACAGACCAGCGAACAGTACCGGGGCAGACTGGCCCTCAGGATCCAGCGTTCCACCCTGGCGCCCACCGAGGTGTATCGGGGCGAACAGGTGACGCTGACCCTCCAGTACGTCATCATGGGGGCGCCGAAAGGCGGGGTGAAAATCCGCGAGAAGAGCACGTTGAGCAAGGATGGCAAGGAGTTGACGGTCTTGAAGGACGAGTCGAGCCAGAAAGAGAACGGCACCTGGGAAAACACCCTCAGCTTTGCAGTTCCCAAGTCGGCAAAAGCAGGGAAATACAGTGTTTCCCTGCAGATCAGCACCCAGGGGCAAACCCGCAGCGCGCGGCACAGCTTTACGCTGCGGTGAGCGAATCGGTCTGCATCGTATCGGTCATGAATGCACAGCGACGGGCAGAACCGGTGCAGGTGGTGCAGGGAACCTGCCGCCTCGTCGAACGTCCCGCGGCCTATGCCGGTGCAACCGATGCGGGGCGGGTTCGGCGCTGCAACGAGGACTGTCTTCTGCTCCTGCCCGAGGCCGGCATGTTTGCCGTGGCCGACGGCCTTGGCGGTCTTGACGCCGGTGATGTCGCCAGCCGAACCGCCATCGAACATCTCCGCCACCTGGGTCTTTCCCGAGGCAAAGACCCGGGGAAAGACCCAGTCTCCGCCCTGGGCGCGACCATCGCCGCCGTCAATCGCCGCACCTACGAGCAGCGTCAGGCGCTGGGCAAGAACATGGCCACCACCTTGGCCCTGGTTCAGTTCACCGCCGATGGTGTCCTGACCGCCCATGTCGGCGACAGCCGCATCTACCGCTGGCGAGGTGGCAAACTTACCCGGTTGACCAGCGACCATTCCCTGGTCAATGCCCTCTGCGAGCAAGGAGCCCTGACCGCCAGCCAGGCCAGGGTTTCTCCCCAACGGCACATCATCACCCGTGCCATCGGCGCGGAATCCACCGTGTCCCCTTCAGTACAACAGATCGAGCTTTTACCGGACGACCTGGTGCTGCTCTGCACCGACGGCCTGACCAGCATGGTGACGGATGAGGCGATCGCCGCCTGTTTCGAGGCCGATGGTGCCGAACCGGGCTTTCTTGTCGAACACCTGGTGCACCGTGCCAATGATGCAGGCGGTCACGACAACATCACGGTGGTGATAGTGGCCCTGTGAAGGGGCCGTTGACCTTGCCGAGGAAAATCCTCGCAGGGTTTTTCGTCGCGAGTGGGGAAAGGAACTGTGAACCCTCGCCCACTAAAAATGATGCATTGGTAAAAAGTTGGAAAACAGCCATTTTGTCATTTCGAGCGTAGCGAGAAATATCTGAAATAATTGAGAGATTTCTCGTCGCTGCGCTCCTCGAAATGACAGAAATCGGCTTTTTACGAGATCATCAAAAATGATGCCCTGGCGAAAGTCGATTTCTGTCATTTCAAGAAACTCGAGCAACTCGAAATCTCACTATTATTCAGGAAATCTCTCGATGCGCTCGAAAAGCCGAAACGGCTGTTTTTTCCATGTTGCCAATGCATCATAAAACGGAAACCTGAAAACCGGAGCTGACCAGGAGGAGTGAAGCCTCCACCTTGCTGATGATATTTTCCGCCACGGAACCCACCACGAACAGCTTCAAGCCGCGACGATTGTTGGTGCCCAACACCAGCAAGGTGGCCTTCCAGTCGTGGGAAGCTTGGGCAATGACATCTGCAACACCGCTCAGGCCGTAGACAGGATCGGCGGTCAGCAGTTGCGTCTCAACGGACAAAGTGTTTCCGATGGACGTTTTGACGTTCTCCAGGAGACGAAGTCCCTCTTCCTGCTTGTTTTCGTCCAGACTGCTGGTCACATGCACCAAACATAGGGCACTGTGGTGCAGTCTTGCTATTCTCACGGCCTCCTGGAGTGCATTTTGCCCAGCCTGGTTGTTGACGTAGGCAACCATCACTCGAGTGTACATGGCAAACCTCCTTTCAGGTTGTCTCTATTCACGGTTCAAGAGCAATACATATGGTGCTGCTGGCTATCTGGAATGGCCAGACATGGACAGGGCAACAGGCTCGGAACTTTCTCGTGGGACCTGTTGCGACGGCAACTATCCGAATTGAGGATCATTTGAGCATAATAAGCTGAGTTGTTCCCTTGTGGGCGCCACGTGTTCAAGAAAAAATGGAGCCCGTCAAGGCTGCACCGATTGTTCGGCAGGGAAACAATAGGTGCGAAAGATGATCAGCTGAATTTGCTGCTGTCTTTTTTCAGGTTTTCAAAATACCTCTTGATGACATCCCGGCCCGGTATCTTTTCATTCTGGGTGTAGACCATGAAATGAATGAGGCCGTGGATAGCCATGGCAATCAGCAGACCCTCGAAGATACCCACCTTATAGACCAAGGCACCGCACAAGGTGGCGAGGATCAGGGCGTAGCGACCGTATTGGGTGACATGGATCAGGCCGACCACCATTTTATAGCCGGAAAACATCATGATCGCCGCCAAGGAAAACTTGGGCAGATACTCGAGATACTGGACGTTCACGGTGAAAAAGCCGACCACCAGGGCCAGGAAGAGCAGGGAGAATTTCGTGTAGGCGCCGGCCAACCTGTTGGTGGTGCTTTTGGCCAGGCCGTCCAGATTGGTCATGCCGCCGAAAAAGCTTGAGCCCAGGTTGGCCACCCAGATGGCGAGCAAGCTGTTGTTGCTGTGGCACTTTCTTCCAAGCGGGTCGATTTTTTCGATGGCGGCGTTGCTCATGACCTGTTCAATTACATCGATGACGGCGAGCATCAGGCAGAACAGGGTCATATACATCAGGATCAGGGGCCCGTCGATCTGTGGCAGGGGGAAAGCTATTTTGAGGGCAACATCTTCCACGTGCAGCATGGGAACCGGCACGAAGAGGGAAAAGACGACACCGGCAACGATCAGGACAAAGTAGGGGACTGCCGGATAGGTATTTTTCAATTTACCGAACAGGAAAACAAAGCCCACAAAGGCCACCAGGGAGATCATCAGCATCTGAACCCGGGCGAGGTTCCAGAATGCTCCCACCGGTTCGGCCCCGGGAAGCAGTTCGTAGGTGAATTCGAAGAATTTCAGGAAAATTTTCAACCCCACTCCGGCCAGCAATCCTTCGACCAGGTAGATGGGGATCGCGACCAAAAGATATTTCTGCCAGTTGCACTTCCAAATGATCGCCTGCATCACGGCTGTGAGGAAGATGCAAAAGGCCATGTTCTCGACGCCGAAGTTGGCGACGCCCAGAGCCAGGACCGGTGCCAGGCCTGCGGCGATGCCCGGACTGCCGATGTAGTTTCCCGGCCTGAACCAGGAAAAAATCCAGCCGACGAGGCTGGCAAAAACCACCGTCGCCAAGCCAACCTTGATGGGGTAGGCGGACATTATGGCGATACCAACGGTCAGGGGAATGGCCATGGTTCCGGTGATCATGCCCGCTGCGGCATCGCGTCCTGCATATTGCAGTTGAAACGCTGCCGAAGCGGGACGGTCGGAAGGTGCTGCTTTATCAGACGTGCTGGTGTTCAACGTCATGGATGCTGTTCCTGTGGTAAGGGCTCCTGGTGATAAGGTAATCAGAAACCGCTGTTCGCTTCCGGTGCCCGGCATGGGGACTGCTAGACGACTCGGCAGTCCCGTGGCATGGAGCGGTCTCTCTTGCGTAGCAGGCTTCTCCGGCGGCCTCCGGGACTGGGGGCGAGCCGTTCATGTGGTCGACCTCTCAGTCGCTTTCCGTGTGCACAGGAGAGCAAGGAAATCCTGGCACATGCCGTGGGAGGCGGATTGTCCTCTCCTTAGGGCGCAGCGCACCCTGCGCATTCTTTTGCACAGGATAAGGCAGGTTGCGAAGAAATCGTTCTGGTGCGTGGCCACGGTCGATGGAGAAGAAAAAAAGGGCGCTCCCAAAAATCCGGGGCGCCCTTGTTTGCTTGAATGACGGCTACGTGTTACGCGGTTTTCTTCTCTGGCGCCTTCAGGGTGGCCAGGATAATGACGGCAATCGCCAGCATCGCTGAACCCATTAGGAACGGATAGAGGTAGGAACCGGTCCATGCCAGGACACGGCCGGCG
>JAUWAH010000089.1 GCA_030602145.1 Desulfobulbus sp. | reverse complement strand
TGAGGAGCGGAAGTTCCTGCCGCAGCACTTGGGAGTGAACGGCAATAGGGCTGATCAGAGCGGTAAGGCCGAGAATCAGGGCGATATTCGTGATGTTCGACCCGTAAGCGTTGCCCAAGGCTATACCGGGGTTGCCCTGGGACGAGGCCAGGGCAGAGACAAACATTTCTGGGGCTGAGGTGCCGAATCCAACGATCAGCATGCCAATAAGCAGGGGTGACATGCCGAAATGGCGGGCTACAGAGGCCGACCCTTCAACAAATCGATCAGCGCTCCAAACAAGGAGCACAAGGCCGGCAACAATAGCAAGAGCAGGGATAAGCATTTTGAGACTCCGTGATTTATTCGGCCTGTCCGCTTCTGGTTGATCTGGCAGTTGATGAACTTGTAAAACGCAGTTCATGACGTAAGGGAGGGAGACCGGAGCGCCCCACAATATGTACAGATTAGGCAGTGTGCAAGGATAAATCTGCCTTGTTGAAGATTGTTATATGTTCAAGCAGCCTTAAAGGTTGTTTCACTCCCCGTTTTCAGCAAACCATTATTTTTTTTATAGCTTGGTGGTCACTACCCCCATAAAATCGAACTGAAAGGAGAGTCGATGCGAAAACACGCCATCACGCTTGACCAAAACTGACGGTCAATTTACAAAAAGACTCCAGCGTCGTTCCGACCGGTGGCCCAATTTACTCCGGAATCAGTGTTCCAGCTTAAAAAGGAATCGGTGGCCCACTTTCACAGGAATCCACAGTATCGATGAAATCGAACTCACCATCACCATCTTTATCAGCAGGGTCGTGCTTCACAGGGAGAAACCTTGCTTATGAAAGACTGAGTTCACCTGTGGCGCAGTGATGCCAGGTGCAGGAAATTGTTGAACGGACAATTTCGATTTGCTCCCTCGAGTTACTCTTTGTGTTCTCTTCTAATTCCGAGAATCCAAGGAATTACATGAAGGATGAATAGGGCTACAAGAGTGCTCAGGACGGCAGTCGATTCCCGCCCCATTCCCGCAGCTATGCCGATTGCTGCCGTTACCCATATGCCTGCCGCCGTGGTCAACCCCCGAGTCTCCGCTTGTTTGGTTCCCAAAATTATGGCTCCGGCTCCAAGGAACCCCACACCGGCGGTAAGGCCCTGCAGTACCCGAGTCAAGTCTGCGGTGGTTGCCCCGGCTTGTTGAGGAATGAGGACGAAGAGTGCTGCCCCGATAGCAACCAGCATATGCGTTCGGACCCCCGCACTTTTGCCTTTCTGCTCCCGCTCCCATCCCAGTAGGCCGCCAAGGGTTCCAGCAACCAGAAGGCGTAGTGTGATACGTGCAATTTGGGTTGCATCTGGGACATCCGAGAATTCCGACAGCACTGTATTCAATATCTCTTGCCACATGCTCATATTCCTCTTTCACGGGTTGGGCTCACCAAAGTGATCGATATTAAAATTAAATGGATAGCTTGAGACCGACGATGCCGGCCAGAATCATTCCGAGCCAATGGGAGACGCCTTCTGCCACCATACTATCTTGTCTATTTCCTGCTCGTAGACCTGCTTCAGTTTTCTCACATGGGCCAGTGGAAAAAAAGCGGATTAGACCCCTAGGCTCATCGCTGGGTAATGGTGCTCCAGCGGCGGGTTTAAGGTCCGCGAGTGCTTTAAGGGCCGCCTCACGCACCTTCTGCATTGTTGGTGGCTGCGAAGTAGCTGTCCCCAAGTCTGTTGGAGGTTGTTTAGGCGACAGGTCTGATTTGCTGGTTATCATGCAGTTTTGAAGGATAACTAGAAACCGTTTATCTCCCATGAGGTCGAGCTAATGAGTTTCCAGGCTATGAATTAACCGGAAAGAATTGGCAACATCAAGGTTAACATTGTTCAGAGTTATACGTAACTTCTGACGTGCCAATTTCTTGCACATACAGGTCCGGTGGAATGGTGAGGTTGCCGCATATTCCAACTCGTGACCCAAGAACTCAGCGATCATGTTTGTTGGTAAATTGAGATTTCAATGAGGTTGCCATCAGGATCGCGAAAGTAGACAGATATTATTGGACCAAGCGCACCAGTTCGCGAGACCGGACCAGCCTCGATGAACACATTACAATCATGAAGGTGATCAATGACAGTATTGATTGATTCAGAGGTAATGAAGCACAGGTCCGCCGATCCTGGAACCGGATGCTTGGCATGAGGCGCGATTGGCGCATCTTCTGAATGCAGGTTGATCTTTGAATTGCCAAATGTGAGTGCTTTTCGTCCTGCACCGAACGTAACTGGAGTCATTCCAAGAACCGTTTGGTAGAATAGGATCGTCAAGTCTATGTTTCGTACAGTGAGCACGAAATGATCAAGGTGGTCAATTCGCATAATAATTGCAAAAGTATGATGCCGAACAATTAACAACCTGTTTTCTGGTATCAGTTAATGGCTTCGACTTGAACCTCTTTAACTTGGAGTTTTTCCAATACATGTTGACTTGTGACTTTCTCAATTCAATGACGCCACCGTTTCACACGAGGCTCGCCATCATTATTACGCCGCGTCCTTGTGGATTGCCGGACCAGTAGTAATGCCTTTCAGATACAACGCAACTGCCCCTTCTGGGTTAGCGGCAGTGACCGTGTCTACCTGATCAAACCCACGAGATGCAAAGTTCTTTTCACGCCAAGAGTTACCATTTACTCCAAATATGATGTTGGCAACTAATGCAATGAAGTTTATTAACCCCTCACCACCGGTACCGCCTCCCATAACGCCAACAATCATTCCAAAAACTAAAAAGCCAATCAATACTCCTATCCCAAGGTCCCACATCTTCTTTACCATCGCCCAAAATGAACCAAAGAAGAAACCTGGCCATGACCAACCTTGTTTTACAGCCTCGGTTAATCCGGAAGGATGTTTGAACACTTTATACTGTTTCATGTTGTCTTCCTTCTGCTGAAATCGAACAGGATGATGATGCCATAATCAATTTTAGCAATTCGGCTGAGCATAAGAGCTTGAACGAAAAAAATGGAATCGATTTATGTTGAACTCCTAACAGGATAGTGAGTTATCAACGACACCACTGCTTCTCACAAGGTACACCATCCCTATTTCCGTCCATCTTCGTGCCCGGACAATTCTTCAAAAAGAATGTGGCTTCCTGGCATGATGTCATCTGTGAGCAATACGTTCTCCCGTCACATCTGTACTGACTACCCGATGAGCCAACGCGGACAGGCTTGTTTCCACAAATGAGGATCTCTGGGGCTGACTCTTGTTCTTGCTTACCTTCCCTCTGTGCTGCTCGCCATTCCCAAGGCGGCACGACCACCGGGTCTTGCCACATTTCTTTCTTCTGTTGCCGAGCCGCCCTTTCTTGTTGCGCCCAATCAGCGCAGAACTTCTTTTTGCAGTATTTCGTGTATACCCAAGCATAGCCGTTCTGAATGATCAGTTCACTGAGGCTTTAGCCATCCACTTTCACTAAGCCAACGATCCTTCCGTAGCGGTCAACGTCCTTCTGTTCGACCTCGACATTCCTGCTGGCTACCAGAGCAGAGGTTAGTGCCTTTGCCTGCTGGCCGTAGTTCTGCCGATTATTTACCCTCGTTTCACAACTTGTTGCAATCAAAGTATATCCAGGTAGGCGAAGATAGAAATACCTGCCACCGGTTTTCTCTTACCAAAGAGCATTTTCGAAAAAATTGTGTTTTTTGCATATTGAGACCATTATCACAGGAGGGCAGCGAGATATTTGTTAGATTAACAATGGGTTGATCCTGTTCAGATTCTCCAGTGCCAGGCGAATATTTTTCCATCAGTCCTGAAGCACCTCGTATTTCCCGCCCAAATTTCCCCCCAAAAACGATGTCACGCTGCAGGTGCGATGTCATCACCCCTGAAAAAAGAAGAGAGACCGATTGGAACGGTCACTTTTTCTATCCACACCAGGGAGATGATCACGCATGCAGTCCATCATTTTGTCACTCGCCAACCGATACGCCCTCTCCACCGCTGAAGTCATCCAAGAAATCGAATCTGCCTTTGCTCGCCAGCTCTCCCAGTGGTATCGCCAGGAGGTCATGGTTTTTCTTCGAGAAGGAATGCAACTGGAGGTCGTGGCCTACGGCAAAAAGAACGGACTTCCTGTGCAACACATTCTCGACCTTCCCGCCGTCCTCTCCCGCAATCAATTCACAACCATTCTGGAAAACCACCTGGCCACGGCTGCGGTCATCAAACAGGCCCGCCTGCTCAAATCGTTTGAGCGGCGCCTGCTCTGGGGTGAGGTGGTCCGTAACCGGGCCGGCTACGATCTCCTGGTTGAGACCGAGATCATCTCAGACGAGCCGATCATCGCCGTCTGCCACCTCAACCGGATTGGCCTGCATGAACGCCATGCCGGCCGGTTTCAGCGTGGCCAGAGGCGGGCCTTCCACCTGCGCCGGATCGAACCGGTGCTGGTGAACGGTACCCCTCGCACCAAAGTCGTCCTGGACCGTGTCTCCAAGACCCTAGCCGAAAATCTACTCCGCCATCATCTGGGCGATGCGGCTCATCGGTTCCACTTCCGCTGCCTGAAACGCTACGTCGGCCACAAGAGCATTGTCCTGACCACGAGAAGGCTGCCGCGAGAAGTGATCATCGCCGTTGACCGGGAACTCCAGGAACGGATCGAGGTCCGGATCGTCAAGGCCCTGCCATGAAGTTACCAGAACAGGCAGAGTCGAAGGAACGCTGGACCCATATCGGACAAGGCGTGCATCTCGATCATCCCCAAACAGTCATGGAACTGGGTGTTCCCGACAGCCATCGCAAGGGGCATTTCTGGTGTTTCGGGACCACCCGGGTGGGCAAGACCCGGATCATGGAGCACATCATCGAGCAGGATATCTGCAAGGGGTATTCTGTGGTCGCCATCGATCCCAAGGGCGATATCGAGCTGTTCTCCAAGATCACGCAACTGGCTCATGAGACTGACCGGCTCGACGATCTGATGCTGATCACCCCGATCTTTCCCCAGTACAGCGCCATCCTGGACCCCCTGTCCTCCTACTACATGCCCGAGGAATTGGTGGCCCATATCACCGCCGGGGTGGCTATCGGTCGGGAACCGTATTTCTTCGGAGTGGCCTACGAGGTCAGTCTGGTGGTGGTCCAGGCCCTGATCATGCTGGCTGAGCAGGCCGGGCATAAACCCTCGTTCAACCTTAACGACATCAAGAACCACATCAGTCACCAGGACCTGGAACAGCTCAAGGAGAAGATCGATTACATCGACAGCCCGGAGGCCAAGCAGCTCTCCCTGGACATCCAGAAGATCCTCTCGACTCCGGCGGACTACTATTCCAAGGTAGCAAGCTCGTTGCGGGTGTCGCTCACCGAACTGACCTCGGGAAATGTCGGCAAGATCATCGGCAAGGCCGACGAGAACCGTTTCATCCAACGGTTGGAAGAGGGCAAGGGCATCATCCTGGTGGTGCAGTTGGGATCGCTGTTGACCAAGCGGGCTGCCTATACCGCCGGCAAGGTGATCATCTCCATGATCCAGGCCTTTGTCGGGCGGGTCTATTCCTCGGGCAGGAATGTGACCCCATCGCTGGTTCTTCATATCGACGAAGCCCAGTCGGTGCTCTACCAGGGGATCGAGGACCTCTTTGCCAAGGCCGGTGGGGCTGGGGTGTTCATCCACGGCTATTGTCAATCGATCAGCCAGTTGTATGCCGAGGTCGGTGAGGATCGGGCCAACACCATTCTCGATAACTGCAATACCAAGCTGTTCATGCGGGTGCCGGATCCCAGCACCGCCAACTATGTCTCCGAGCATTTGGGGGAAGAGAAACGGTTTTCCCCGATCATCTCCCTGGGCGGCAACGTCGCCATCCGCGAGACCGAGGAGGTGCGGATCAAGCCGAGTGAGATCCTCAAGATGAAGCCCCGCGAGCTTTTTCTTATCACCTACTCCGGTACCTACAAGGGGGTGACCGCCGATGTCGAGACCGGCAGGCTCAAGGTGATCTTTCCGGATCTGGCCGGCGAGACGATCATCAAAAAGCAAGCGAAGAGCGATTGATGATGAGCATCTGGCCGACGATCAGCTTGGGGGGTGCGCTGGTGCTGGTCGGCATTGCCAGCATACTGGTGCTGCGGAGTGAGGAGCAGGAGCCCTCGTTTCTGGAGCAGATGACGCTGAGTGCGCTCTCGCAGCGGTGGGTCAGGCCCAAAACCTCCACCCGGATAGAGGGAGTGAAGCATATCTCAGAGCTGGCCCACCTTTGGCGGAATGAGCAGGTGATTGCCGAAGGGATCGAGAAGTTTGAGCTGAAACATCCACGCTCCCGCACCTTTGCCAGCCAGTTGCGAACCTGGTCCTTTTTCAACCAGGCACCCGGGCAGCGGGCTGTCTGTTTGGAGATTCTTCGCCTGCTCGACCGGGAAGGGCAGTGCCCTTCGGTGGTCGATGTCCAGGGTGATGTGGAAGCCGCCTGGGAGCAGAACACCTATCGGATCCTGGCCAAGACCACGCTGCTTGATCATAGTCTCAATGTGGCCGAGCAGGTGGTCAAATTGCTCTCTGACCATCAGGCCTGGCATGTGATCCCGGATACCATGGTGGCAGCCTTTGCCCATGACCTGGGCAAGCTCAAGTCAGCGCGGGGCTCGCTTTATGCCCTGGGCGAGCATCCCCTGGCCGCCGGCGCCATCATCTCCGGTATCCCGGGATTCAAGGAACTCTCGCGCAAGGAGGATATCCTCCGGGCCATCAAGATGCACCACAAGATGCCCGAGGGTCTTTTGGGCAAAACCCTCAAGAAGGCCGATCAGCAGGCCCGGCAGCAGGAACTGGAACGTGGGGTGGGAGAAGCGGTGCCGGAAGAAATTGCAAAGTCGAACGAAGAGGAAGCGAAAGAGAAGTCGCCGCAACCGTCTTCCCGGGAAGCGATGCAGCGGGTGCAGGCGGATATCTACGGGGAAACCATCGATCCCGCGCCAAGCAGGGAAGAGATAGCGCCACCTCAACGGATGGACATCTCCGCCTGGTTCGATGCCGCTGGCTACCTGGCCATGCTTAAGCCCTACATCAACCGGGTTGAGGGTCGGCGGTTTATGGCCTTCTCCATGACCGATGGCCTGGTTTATTTCCAGGTCAAGGTGCTGGAAGAGGTGGCCCGCAAGCAGGCCCAAGAGGCCGGCTGCATGGAGATCGCCACCATGGCCCAGGATGACCCTTCCATGCGCCAGGTGCTGTTCAGTGTTGTTCAGCAGCTACGACAGCAGCATGAAGTCATTGCCACTCATTTGATCAGGGCCACCTATTTCGGCGGCTATTTCCTGGTCACCAGGAAGTTCAACACGAAGATGCGGGGCTACTACACCCCTTTCCATGCCGAGGCCTTTGGCTCCATCGCCGAGATGGAACGAGCCAAGCCGGATCTGCTCCGCGACATTCTCGATGTCAGTCCTTATACCGGCAGTGACCAGGTGAGTTGATGGCCAAGGAACGGGAAGCCAAAGGGGCAAGTGACACCAACGCCCAGATCATCACCACCGATAGCGGTCGGATCTACAAGCCGGTCAACCTGCTCAGCGCCATCTCCGAGATCCAGCAGTTCTATGTGATTGAGAGCAAGGGCCAGAACATACCAGCCGAGTTTCTCACCCTGGAGCGGACCATCGATTTTTTCAAAATCGGTTTGAAGAGCGGGTTCAACGAGGGTATTGCCCTGGTGCTGTTGTTCCCGGTGTTCCATTTCTACCTGTTCCCTTTTGTCTTCCTCCATCTCGACTGGTTCAGCCATCTGCTGTTCGGCTGCATCCCCTATCTGCCCCTGATCATCAACACCCTCATGTGCAGCTACATCAGCCGCTACTATGTCGGCAACATTACCCGCAAGGGGATCAACTCCCTGCTCACCGGCCGGGCACTCTCCCTGCTGCTCAAGGCCTTTATGGTCTATGTCATCTATCTGGTCCTGTTTCGCTTGAGCACTCCGGAGAATATCGGCCGGCTGGCGAGTCAGTTCGGCGCCAAGGCCCACGAAATCTACCACGGCTTCTTTGCCATCAAGCCGCACTTGGTCCCCCTGGCCACC
>JAUWAH010000461.1 GCA_030602145.1 Desulfobulbus sp. | reverse complement strand
CGCCGGCGACCCGCTCCTACCTCGCCCGCTTGCAGGAGCCGCTGTTGATCCGCGGCTATTTTTCCGCCCAGACCCATCCGCTGCTTGCCCCCTTGCAACCGCAGCTCCGCGACCTGCTGCGCGAATATGAGGTGGCTGGCGGTGGCCGGGTTCGGGTGGAGTTCGTCGATCCCCAGGAAAAACCGGATCTGGAACAGGAGGCCGGGGAGAAGTACGGCATCCGGCCGGTGCCTTTCCAGACCGCCTCCCGCTACCAGACCGCGGTCACCAACTCCTACTTCGATGTCCTCATCAAGTACGGCGACGAGTTCGTCACCCTCGGCTTCCAGGACCTGATCGAGGTGAAGAGCGACAGCGACACCCAGTTGGAGGTGGAGTTGCGCAATCCCGAGCACGACATCACCCGGGCAATCAAGAAGGTCCTCTACAGCTACCAGGGCGGCGGCGACCTCTTTGCCGGCCTGGGAGGGCCTGTGACCTTTCATGGCTATATCTCCCCCGAGGCCAAGCTGCCGGAGCCGTTGATCGAATTGAGGCGGTCGCTCGACGCGGTGCTGGCCGAGTTCAAGCAGCAGGGCGGCGATCGGTTCATGGTCAGTTTCGCCGATCCCGATGGTGACGGCGGCCAGTTGGCCGAGCGGCTGGGCAGGGAATTCGGCATGCAGCCGATGATGGCCGGCCTGCTGTCGCCACAGACCTTCTGGTTCTACATGACCCTGGAAAGCGGCGGCCAGCAGGTCCAGGTGGCCCTGCCGGCCTCGCTGGACAAGGCAGCCCTCAAGCAGGCCATCGAGGCCTCGATGAAACGGTTTTCCAAGGGCATGCTCAAAACCGTCGCCCTGTACACGCCCATGCCCAATCCGGCCATGGCCCAGTTCGGCATGGCCGACCAGGGCAACACCTTCCAACTCCTGCAACGATTTATCGAGCAGGAGCACCGGGTCAAGCCGGTGGATCTGAGCACCGGTCAGGTGGATCCCGAGGCCGACATCCTGGTGGTGGTCGCTCCCGAGCGGCTCGGCGACAAGCAGGTCTTCGCCATCGACCAGTTTCTGATGCAGGGCGGCACCGTGGTCCTGGCCACCTCGCCCTTCGACGTCAGCTTGCAGGGACGGATCGGCGCCGTCGACAAGCAAAGCGGCCTGGCCGACTGGCTGGCCGGCCATGGCCTCTCCCTCGGCGGGACCATGGTGCTCGATTCGCAGAACGGCGCTTTCCCCATACCGGTGGAGCGGCAGGCTGGCGGTTTCACCATCCGTGAGACCCATCTGCTCAACTACCCCTATTTCGTGGACATCCGCAGCGACGGCATGAACCGGGCCAGCGGCCTGCTCACCGGCATCGATCAACTGGCCATGACCTGGGCCTCGCCGATCGCCGTGGACACCGGAAAAAATTCTGGTCGCCAGGTGGTGCCCCTCCTGCACAGCTCGCCGGGGTCCTGGCTGTCGGATTCCATCGACATTCAGCCCGATTTCGACCGGTACGGCCAGGCCGGGTTCAGACAGGGCGAGGCCAGCGGCCGTCAACTGCTGGCGGTCCTGGTGGAGGGCGGTTTCCATTCCGGCTTCAAGGGCAAGACCTCGCCGCTGATCGAGGAGGCCCGCCGGCAGCAGGCCGAGCAGGACAAAAAGAAGCAGCAAGAGCCCAAGGAGAACAACGGCCCGGAACCGGAAGGTGCCAAGCCGGAGGTGATCGGCCGGGTGCTGGAGCGGTCGCCGGAGTCGGCCCGCATCATCCTGCTCGCCTCCAACACCTTTCTGGCCGATACCAGTCTGGACCTGGCCTCCGGAGCCGGCGGCACCCGCTATCTCAATCCGCTTCAGTTGGTGGCCAACAGCATCGACTGGTCGCTGGAGGACCGGGATCTGCTCTCCATCCGCGGCCGGGGCCATTTTGCCCGCACCCTCCTGCCCATGGGCAAGGATGAGCGCATGGTCTGGGAGTATCTCAACTATGGCCTGGCGGCCTTCGGCCTGCTGATCGTCTGGGGGCTGCGGCGGTGGATTAAGGCCAGGACCCGGCGGCGCGAACAGATGTTGATCGGAGGACAGGTATGACGATGCAACGATGGATAACGGGGTGTGCGCTCCTGCTCCTGGTCCAGGTCGGGTTGATTTTGGTGACCCATGCCAACCGTCAGGGCGGTACGATCAAACCAAGGACAGAGGCGGTGGTGGCCGTGAACGCGGCCGAGATCAGCGAGTTGATGCTTGAAGATGATCAGGGGAAAAGTCTGCTCATCAGGAAGGAGGGGGAGCGGTGGCTGCTGCCCGAATCGGGTTCGTTTCCCGCCGATACGGCCAAGGTGCAGGGGCTGATCGACCGGCTGGTCGGGCTTCAGCGGGGCTGGCCGGAGGCGACCACCGCCGAGGCGGCCGGTCGGTTCAAGGTGGCGCCGGATCGTTTTGTCCGCAAGCTGACCCTGCGCAAGGACTCCGTCGGGCTGGCCACGGTCTATTTCGGGACCTCGCCCGGTCTGCGCAAGATCTATCTGCGGGTCGACGGCGACACCGATATCCACACCCTGGCTCTGTCCGAGCATGACCTGGAAATCAAGGCCGATACCTGGATCGACACGGGCATCCTCCGTTTCAAGCCGGAGCAGGCGGTTCGGATCGACCTGCCCGGCCTGCGT
>JAUWAH010000052.1 GCA_030602145.1 Desulfobulbus sp. | reverse complement strand
GGGTGGGGGCAAATTTTTTCTAGCTCTTGATCACCGCTTTGTAGCTGTCGCTCTCGGGGATGATCCGATCGAAACTGTAGACGATGTCCTGGGTGCGGCGCAGATAGGCCAGTTCGTTTTCCTGCTGGCGTTTGTAGAGGGCCTGGCGGACGGTCCGCTTGACCCGGCCGGGGGAGAGCGGCAGGTTGAGGATGTCGTAGACGATGGGTTCGAGCCGTTTGTCGATGTGGATCGAATCCTCGGATTCACAGGTGATGATCACCGGCGTGAAGGGCGTCTGCTCCTGAACTTTTTCCAGCAGCTTGAACTTCTTGCCGTTTTCCGGCTGGAAATTCATAAAGATGATATCGTAGGGCTTTTTGCTGACCTCGGTCTGGAAAAGGGCGGGATCGTTCTGGAAGGTGAGTTCAAAGCTGGCGGCCAGGGCGGTTTCGATACTCAATCTGCTTTCCGGCGGGCATTTGTAGGCAAGAACCGTTGCTCTTTTTTCGCTCATGGTCATGCTCCCGTTGCCTATTTCGATTTCGTGATTGCAATATCCTTTTCGTATGTATAAACCTCCTGTCCGGAAAAGCAACCGGAAGTTTAAGCAGAGGAGAATCTAGGTATGGCGAACACACCATCAGGTGCGGAGGACGGGTCGAAGTTGGACTGTTCACTGATGGAAAGAGCCCTTGTCCAGGCCCGTTTGGCCGCCGAGGCCGGCGAAGTGCCGGTCGGCGCGGTGGTGGTGGATGCCACCGGAACGATCATGGCCGAAGCGGGCAACAACTGCATAGGCGCTTCGGATCCATCCGGCCATGCCGAGATGCGGGCCGTACGGTTGGCCGCCTTGGCCATCGGCAATTACCGGCTGCCCGGTGCCACCGTCTATGTGACCCTGGAACCCTGCGCCATGTGTGCGACCCTGCTGGTCCACGCCCGGATAGGACGGCTGGTTTACGGGGCTACTGATCCCAAGGCCGGCGGGATCGTTTCCAAGTACTGCATTGGCAGCGATGGCTGCCTGAACCACCGTTTTGCCGTGACGGGCGGGGTTTGCGCTGAACAGTGCAGCCGTCTTCTCCAGGATTTCTTTCGGAGCCGCCGGTCGTCAACCACCCCATGCCAGCCCTTGAAGGCATGATCCTTCCGCCAAGGTTGCCCGGGTTGTGGAAAGGAATGATCCTTGTTGCCGTGGCTTTTTACGAGAGCGGGGTGCTTTTTCTGTTGTAAAAAACCGGCGCGCAGGATAGAAAAGGCACCACATCCGGCACGGCTCAACAGCTGCGCGTCCCGCCCTTAACAGGCCAATCCCGGAGAGGTGACCGAGTGGTTTAAGGTGCACGCCTGGAACGCGTGTGTACGCAAGTACCGAGAGTTCGAATCTCTCCTTCTCCGCCATTCTTTATTAATAAAAACAGGGGTTTGCGAGTAATCGCCACCCCTATTTTTGTCTCCTGATTGTCTCCAGAATCTAAACTCGTTTTGTGAATTCTCCGTATTCCAAGCCTATTGAGGCTTTTGCAAAAAGACGGTTGAGTCATTCCCGAGGTAGTCATCGGGAATCCAGTCCTGGAAAAATCAATGAGTTCTGGATTCCCGCTTTCGCGGGAATGACGAAAAAAACTCGTCAGCAGTTTATTTTGCAAGAGGCTCTAATATCTGATTGCCATCGAACACAGCCGTGTCCCCAGCGCCTGTTGAAGTTGGCTGAAGCTCGATGGTACTCAGAGAACGATATGCCCATTTGATGGATGCATTTGCTTCTGTGGCCGCTGAAGCGGCTGCTTCTTCGATTGCAGATACATGCTATTTCCAATCGAGCTTGAGCTTTCTGTTCGATTTCGCACAATCCCTCAGATAAAGGTTTATGACACTTTGATAAGGGATTCCTACTTCTTCCGATATTTCCTTGAAATAGTTGATTGAATCTTCGTCAATCCTGATGGTGATCTGTTTTTTCAGCCTGGCGGCGTAGGGATTTTTCTTGGATTTCGAAAAGTCGTATTCTTTTAACATGTTGCCACCTTTCAATAGAAAGACATTTCTCGCTTCGTCGCCTTTCTTGCCGATATGATCCTGATTACTTGTTCGGATTCCCGGTAACAATGGCACACAACCAGCATCTTCACTCCAGTGCTCAACCCATGAGGATGAACCTGGCTTCTTCCTCTGAATGTTCCGGATCAGGAATCAATCGCGCATTTTCGTCATGAAAAACGGTTTTGGCTTCTTCGAAGTTGACCTTGTGTTTCTTGAGATTGCTTTTGGCCTTATATTCATCCCATTCGAAACGAAGCGGTTTCATGGTCACATGATAATTACAATGTAATTTTAATCGAGGTTTTGGGAAAGTCCTGGAGCCGGAAGTTGAACTTGGTGTCTGGTTTGTTTTCATGGTGTTCTCCTGTTTGTGTGCGTCAACACGGAAACAAGCAAAAGCAGGATTTGACCTTCATTCTTTCGGGATGACCAGGGCAGGGGAGTCGGGGAGTGGCCAAAGGAACCCGTCAGTCGAGGTTGTTGGCGGCAATCTGCCTGAAATGTGGTTCGACTTCGAGAAAGGCGTCGATCAGGATCGGGTCGAAGTGGCTTCCCCTGCCGTCAACCATGATGGTCATGGCCTCCTCGTGGGACATCGAATTCTTGTAGACCCGTTTGGAGATGAGAGCGTCGTAGACATCGGCCACGGCCATGATCCGTCCGGCCAGGGGGATGGTTTCGCCGGCAAGACCCCTGGGATAGCCGCTGCCGTCATACTTTTCATGGTGGCTGCCGGCAATGTCCTTGGCGCAACTGAGAAAGGAGGTCGGTTGGCCGGCCATCTGTTCGAGGTTGGCAATGACTTCCTCGCCAAACAGGGTATGTTTCTTCATCTCATCGAACTCTTCCGGGGTCAGCTTGCCCGGCTTGAGCAGGATGGAATCGCGGATGGCCACTTTGCCGATATCGTGGAGCGGCGCCGATTTCCAGAGCAGGGTGATATATTCCCTGGTCAAGGTTTCCCGATACCGGCCGAGGCCTACCACGGTCTCGGCGAGCAGTTGCACATAGGCGCGGGTACGGTGGATGTGGCTGCCGGTTTCAGGATCACGATACTCGGCCAATTCGCCCATGGCCTCGATGATCACATCCTTGAGCAGTTCCGCCTCCCGGCTGCGCTCGTCCACCAGCCGCTCGAGGTTGCTCCGGTAGGCGTGCAGTTCCAGATGGTTGCGCACCCGGGAGCGCAACTCCACCCCCTTGAACGGCTTGGTGACGTAGTCGACGCCGCCCAGTTTGAATCCCCGCACCACATCCTCGGATTCTGCCCGGGCGGTGAGAAAGATCACAGGAATGGAACAGGTGGCCTCGTTCTTGGCCAACTCCTCCACGGCCTGAAAGCCGCTCATGCCCGGCATCATCACATCCATGAGAATCAGTTGCGGCCGGGTGGCGCCGATCCGCTCAAGGGCCTGCTCGCCGGAGGTGGCATAGGCAAAATCGCAGTCCAATTCCTTGAGATGTGAGATGGCGATTTGGATATTCTCGGGCACATCGTCGACGATGAAGATGAGGGGCTTTTTTCTGGTCATGGTGCAATACGGGGAGAGATGTGGGCGAGTCGTGCCATGAGGCGATCGACACCCAGGATGTTGGGTTCCTGGGCATGGAGCAGCAATTCCTCGCCCAGGGTGGTCAGGGACGGCTGGTTGTTCGTCATCCCCTGCTGCTGCATGGCTGCACCCAATGCAGCGGCATCGGCGAGACTGCCGGAAAAGACCGCCTGCCGACGCAAGGTTTCAAGATCTTCCGTCCAGACGGCGGCCAACAGGCCGGTGAGTGGTCCGTCACCATCCTCGGCAATCTGTTCGTCCGGTTCGGTGACGGGGCGCACATGGTGGACGATGATGTCCTTGAGTGCTTCGAGGCGAAATGGTTTTTGCAGGAAATCATCGAACAGGGGATGGTAATCGTTTTCCTCCAGCATCTCGCCGGTCATCACCACCACGGGAATATCGGCAATTTCGGGAGTGCGACGCAGTTCGGCGGTGACACTGCGGCCGTCCCTGCCGGTCAGGTTCAGGTCCATGAAAATGAGGTCCGGGCGTTCGGACCGGGCCACGGCCAGGGCTTCGTCACCGCTGCCGGCGGTGAGGATCCGGTATGGGGTATCCTGGAAATAGTCGACAAAGACATCCTTGATCAGATCGACATCGTCGACCACCAGCAGTTTCCGTTCACCCGCCTGGATAGGGTCACCGGCGGCCGATTCGGCAACGGCCGATGCCGCCACCAAGATGCGCTCGAGAAAGACGGTGAACCGCGTTCCCTTGCCCACCTCGCTCGCCAGGTCGATTCGGCCACCCATCATGGCTACCAGGCGACTGCACAGGGTCAGGCCCAGACCGACGCCGCCGTATTGCTTGGTGATGACATCCTCGCGTTGGCGAAACAATTCGAAAATCTTCTTCTGGTCCGACTCGGGGATGCCGATGCCGGTGTCTTCAACCACAAAGCGCAGGTCAAAGCAGCCTGGCTTATCGGTTGAAGGCGCTCCGTCGGCCATCAATGTCACCGTTCCCTCGTGGGTAAACTTAATGGCATTGCCGACCAGATTCTGAAGAATTTGTTTGAGCCGGACGCCGTCGCAGACAAAGGAGAGGGGTAAGTGGGGGTCTATACGGCTGGAGAGTTCGATTCCCTTCTCTTCGGCCAGGTCTCTGAACAACCCCATCACCTCATCGATGATCGCCTGGAGTCGTACCGTGGAGGCCATGATCTGGAGCCGACCGGAATCGATTTTTGACAACTCCATGATATCGTTAAAGATCGAGACCAACGCCATGCTGCTTTTGTGGATGATGCCGACAAATCGTTTCTCCTTGGGGCCGAGGGGGGCGTTGGCCAGCATCTCGGTGTAGCCGATGATGGCGTTCATCGGCGTGCGTACCTCGTGGTTGATATTGGCGATGAACTCGCTTTTCATCCGGCTGGCTGAGGCCTCGGCCAACGAGGCGACATCGTCGGCGATCGGTTTGTCACCCCTCGGCCGATCGAACCAGACAGCCCTGGTCCGGCCGGTGGCATCGGCAAGGGCAAGCAGTTCGCCGGAATCGAAGGCGAGGCGACCGGACACAGCCTGATCGGGCTCGACAGTGGTGGCTCCATGCGCTTGACGTAAATCGGCGAGAAACGCTTGGCCGTCCATTTCCGGGCGAAGGTGGGCAAGATGCATGCCGAGCAGGCGGGAATCCCGCCAGACCGTTCGGGCCATTCGATTGGCGGCGAGCACACGGCCTTCGCCGTCCAGATCGAGGATGGCCAAAGGCGTTTGTTCAACGGTCAGTTCGGCCAATCGTAACCGAGCCGACAATTCGCCGTTATCCCGCTGTAGCCGCCGCAACCGCAGGACACCCAGACCGGCGAGCACCGCCACGGTCAGAAGCAGGAGCCACGGGATGATAACAACCACCGTGCCATCGGCGGCGGCCGCCGGCAGGGGAAGGAAAAGAATGGCGATGAGGACGGGCAAAGCGTTCAACACGGCGGCAACGGTCCGGGAAGAGGAAAAAGGAAAGGTTGTCCCCATTATAGAGGCCACGGGGATGGATGTCAAAAGACAGCGGGCGGAATTGTTCGTGTTGCCAGAGCGGCTACGCTCCCTGAGCGGGTCAACTCCGCCCGGTGGCGGCGAAACGACGGGCAGCGGCCATGAATCCTTCGACCCACTGGGGGGTTCCCGAGGCCAGCACATGGGTGTAGAGGGCCAGGGTGTTGTGCTTGACCAGGCCGTCGCGGCCGCCGAAAAAGCCGGTCCCCCGTTCCATGGCGAGGACCAGTTCGTCGGCTGCTCCGTCCCAGTGATGGACGATGGAATAGCGGAATTCGTGACCCTTTATTCGGGTACCGACGGGATAGAAGCTGTTGCTGCCCTCGACGACGAAGGTGGAATAGCCGTGGGCCTGCGGCTTGGCGCCGATGGCGAAGGTGACCGGAAAGACGCCGGCCAGTGGGTATTCCTGGTCGCCGAGGAGGATGGAACGGCCCAGGAAGATCAGGCCGCCGCACTCGGCATAGACCGGTAAACCGGTATCGACCGCCTCCCGGACCGACCGGCGGAAACTGGCGTTATCGGCCAACTGCCGGGCACTGGTTTCGGGAAAGCCGCCGCCGATATAGAGACCGTCGAGACGATCCGGCAGTGCGGCGGAATGGAGGGCGTCGATCATCACCAGCCGGGCCCCGGCTGCTGTCAATGCCTCCAGGTTTTCCTCATAATAGAATTGGAAGGCGGCGTCGCGGAGGACACCGATGGTCGGTCCGGAGGCGGTGTGTCCGGACCGGTTCACCGGCAAGGGGATCACCGGACGCATCGCGGCGATGATCGCATCAAGGTCGAAATGGGTTTCCGCCAGGGCTGCCAGGCTGGCCACGGCCTCGGCTGCCGCTGCGTATTCCTGATGGGGCGTCACGCCTAGATGGCGCATGGGGAAAATGTCCCGGGTGAGGCGGGGCATGATCCCCAAGACGGCCATGTCGGTGTACCGTTCCAGGGATTGACGGATGATTGTCTCGTGTCGACTGGTGGCGATCTGGTTGAGGATGACGCCGGCAAAGGGAATGCCCGGGTCGAAGGCCTGGCAGCCGAGGGCCTGGGCCGCCACGGTGCGGGTGGTTTTCGAGCAGTTAATCACCAGCAACACGGGGAGATCCAGCAGCCGCGCCAATTCGGCGGTGGAAAACTCGCCGCTGGCGTTGACGCCGTCGAAGATGCCCCGGTTGCCCTCGACCACGGCGAAGCGGCAGCCGGCGATATGACGCTGGAAGGTGGTGACGATGGCTTCTGGTTCCATCAGGTAGGGGTCGAGGTTGTAGCAGGGCTGGCCGGCGGCCTTGCTCATCCAGCCGGCATCGATGTAGTCCGGACCCTTCTTGAAGGGCGCCACTGCGCCGCCCCGATTCTTCAGGGCGGCAATCAGCCCCACCGAGACCACCGATTTTCCCGATCCGCCACTCAGTCCGGCCAGGACCATGCTTCTGACTTTTTCCACACTGACCACATTATAAGTTATTAGACTGTCGTCTCTTCGGTTGGTTAGCTGTCGCCCTGAACACCCGACAGTCTAAACCCCTAAACGCCTGCCATCATCGTGCGCTCGCCGGCCGACCTCGTGCCAGGCGGCCTGGTACACCCGGTTGAGCCGATACTCCAACTCCCGGCGAAACATCTCCACCTGGTCGGCGTCGATATCGGCGGGGACCCAAATCGGTTCGCCGACCCTGACCACGATGCGGGCAAAGGGCAGGGGAACCGCGGTTCGGTCCCAACTGTTGAAGAACACAACCCGATCCGCTGCCCAGGCCACCGGAAAGATCGGCATGCCGGTCTTGCTGGCCATGAGGATGCAGCCGGGTTGGGCTTTGCGGGCCGGTCCCTGGGAGCCGTCGGCCACCACGGCCCCGTTAAGACCCGATCGCAACTTGGCGATCATGTCGCGCAGGGCCCTGACGCCACCCCGATTGGAGGAACCCCGCACCGGGACCTGCCCCATCAACTGCGCCAGCCGGGCGATGTATTCGCCGTCCCTGGAACCGCTGACCATGACTGCGGCGCGAAAGGTCCTGAAAAAAGAAAACAGGAACAGGAACGAGTAGTGCCAGAAAGCGGCTATCCCCTTGCCGCCACCCTCGACAAATTCCCTGAGGGAGCCGTCACCCCTGACCTTGACCCGGCAGGTGCCGAACCAGACCCGAAGCAGCCCGTGCACGACGGCAGGCGCCACCACCAACGAACATCTATACCAAAAATCAGCCAACTGCCAACTCCATCATTTTAAGTTCCTTGATCCGGTCACGGTAACCGGCGGCCTCCTCGAAGGCCAACTGCCGGGCCGCTTCCTGCATTTTTTTCTCCAACTCACCGATTTCGCGCTGGATCTCGGCAACACTGTGATAGACGATTTCGGGTTCGGCCGTCACCGGGACCGGCCGGCCGGCCGCATCCTCGCCGCCCATCCAGCCCGAGGCCTTGAGATGCTGGGCCATGGTATCCTTGATCTCCGACATGATGGTCTGCGGAGTGATGCCATGGTCGCGGTTGTATGCCTCCTGGATGGTTCGCCGCCGGTTGGTTTCTTCGATGGTGGCCCGCATCGAGGGGGTCACCTGATCGGCGTAGAGGATGACCGTGCCCGCGGCGTTGCGGGCCGCCCGGCCGCAGGTCTGCACCAGGGAGCGTTGCGAGCGTAAAAAACCCTCTTTGTCGGCGTCAAGCACGGCAACAAGGGATACTTCCGGAATATCGAGACCTTCCCGCAACAAGTTAATGCCGATCAGCACATCGTAGTGACGCTGGCGCAGGTCGCGGATCAACTCGACTCGCTCCAGGGTCTTGATGTCGGAGTGGAGATAGCGCACCCGAACACCCAATTCCTCGTAATAGCGGGTCAGATCCTCGGCCATCCGCTTGGTCAGGGTGGTGACCAGCACCGCCTCGTTGCGTTCGGCCCGGCTGCGGATCTCTTCAAGGAGATCGTCGACCTGGGTGGAGGCGGGCCGGACCTCGATGTGGGGATCGAGCAGGCCGGTGGGCCGGATGAGTTGCTCGACCACCCGGTCGCCGGCGTGTTTGAGTTCGTAGGGGCCGGGGGTGGCGGACACGTAGACCACCTGATGGATACGATGCTCGAATTCGTCGAAGCGCAGCGGTCGGTTGTCCAGGGCCGAGGGCAGGCGAAAGCCGTAATTGACCAGGGTCTGCTTGCGCGAACGGTCGCCGTTGAACATGCCGCCGATCTGGGGCACGCCGATGTGCGACTCGTCGATGAACAACAGGTAGTCGTCGGGAAAGTAGTCGAGCAGGTTGGGCGGCGGCACCCCGGCCGGCTTGCCGGTGAGATGGCGGCTGTAGTTCTCGATGCCGTTGCAGTAGCCCAACTCGCCGATCATTTCCAGGTCGAACAGGGTGCGCTGCTCGAGCCGCTGGGCCTCGACCAGCCGGTTCTCCGCCTGCAGTTCGGCCAACCGTACCTGCAACTCGTCCTGGATGGAACGCATGGCCGTCTTGAGGTTGTCCTGACTGGTGACGAAGTGGCTGCCGGGAAAGATGGCCATCTCTTCGACATCGGCCAGCACCACACCGCGCAGCGGGTCGATGACGGCAATCGAGTCGATGGTGTCGCCGAAGAATTCGACCCGCACCGCCCGTTCCTCCTCATGGGCAGGGAAGATGTCGAGCACGTCGCCCCGCACCCGGAAGGTGCCACGATGGAAGGAATACTCGTTGCGCTCGTAGAGCATGAAAGCCAGCCGCCTCAGCACCTCCTCCATGGGCTGATCGACGCCGACGCGAAGGAAGAGGTGCATGTCCCGGTACTCCTCGGGCGAGCCGAGGCCGTAAATGCAGGAGACCGAAGCCACGATCAGCACATCGCGCCGGGTGAGCAGTGAGCGGGTGGCCGAGTGGCGCATCTTGTCGATGGCGTCGTTGATCGACGAGTCCTTCTCGATGTAGGTGTCCGAGGCCGGGATGTAGGCCTCGGGCTGGTAGTAGTCGTAGTAGGAGACGAAATACTCGATCGCGTTGTGGGGAAACAGTTCCCGGAACTCGGCAAACAACTGGGCCGCCAGGGTTTTGTTGGGCGCCATCACCAGGGTGGGCCGCTGCACCCGGGCCACCACCTGGGCCATGGTGAAGGTCTTGCCCGAGCCGGTCACCCCAAGCAGGATCTGCTCCCTGACACCGGCCTCAATGTTGGCGGCAAGCCGGTCAATGGCCCCCGGCTGGTCTCCGGAGGGGGTGAAGTCGGAGACGATTTCGAACGGTTGATTGCTCAAACAGGTAGGTTTGTGCACAGTTCACTGCATCCTCTTGCCACCAACTCACAATGAAG
>JAUWAH010000170.1 GCA_030602145.1 Desulfobulbus sp. | reverse complement strand
ACGAATCCGCAACAGCACCTGCTTGGCGCTGCCGCCCTTCTTCAGGGCCTGCTGCAGTTCCTTGAGGCTGCGCACCCGGGTGCGGTTGACCTCCTCGATCAGCATGCCGGCCTGCAAGCCCAGTTCGGCGGCGGGACTGTTCTGTTCGACATCGGCGATCAGGACCCCCTGATCCTTGGCGTAGCCGAACTGCTCGGCGACCTCCTTGGTCAGATCCTGGAGACTCAGGCCTAGTTCGCTCAAGGTGGAGCCGCCCGATTTCTTGCCGAGGGAGGCCATGTCGGCGGGCTGCTCGCCCACGGTCACCTGCAGGTCCTTTTCCTGACCGTCGCGGAGAATCCGCAACCGCAGGTCGGTGTTCGGCGGGGTCATGGCGATCTTATTGCGGAGATCGGCCACATCGGTCACCGACTCGCCGTTGATGGCGGTGACGATGTCACCCTGGAGCAGGCCGCTCTTCTTGGCGGGCGACCCTTCGGTCACTTCGGTGATCAGGGCGCCACCCGCCTTACCGCCGAAGGACTTGCCCAAGTCTTCGTTGACATCCTGGATGAGGATGCCCAGCCAGCCCCTGGTCACCTTGCCGCTCTTGCGCAACTGCTGCTCGATGGACTTGGCCATGTTGATCGGAATGGCGAACCCGATGCCCATGTAGCCCCCGCTTCGAGAGAAGATGGCGGTGTTCATGCCCACTGCCTCACCGCGGATGTTGAGCAGCGGCCCGCCGGAGTTGCCGGGATTGATGGCCGCGTCGGTCTGGATGAAATTCTCGTAATCGGTGATCCCCATGCGGTTGCGGCCCTTGGCGCTGACCACACCGACGGTGACGGTCTGGCTCAACTCGAAGGGGCTGCCGATGGCGATGACCCACTCGCCCACCTCAAGGGCATCCGAATTCCCCAGGGGCAGGGTCGGCAGATTTTTGGCGTCGATCTTGAGAATGGCCACATCGGACTGGGGATCGGCGCCCACGACGGTGGCGGTGAGTTCCCGCTTGTCGGCCAAACGGACAGTGATCTTGTTGGCCTCCTCGATGACGTGATTGTTGGTCAGGATGTAGCCGTCACTGGAGATGATGAATCCCGAACCGGCCGCCCGCTGCCTGAAGGTCCGTTTCTCCTGATTGGGATTGGTGCGGGGATGGCGGAACTGCGGTCCGAAAAATCGCTCGAAGAAGGGATCGTTGAACATGTCGAAGGGGAACTGGTGCATGCCGCGGGCGGCGGTTTCCTTTTCCACCCCGACATGGACCACCGCCGGACCGGCTTTCTTGACCACCGAGGAAAATGCCTTGGCGGAGCGGTCGAGCAGGGCCAGATCCTCGTCGGTTTGGGCGTGGGCAGGAGACAGTCCGCCCGCCAGAATGGTTAGGCAGAGCAGACAGGAGGCGAAAAGGGCTGTCGGACGAATGGGGGCAGGATGGCGCATGGGAACACTCCGATAAACCGTGGATGGGGAACGTCTCGCCCGCGGCCGACCATTGGGTGGTCGGTGGGTGGAGCCAGCGGACGGCAACACGAATGCTCAAACCATTATACCGGCGCATGGGTTCGTCAAGAGTGACGCGCCCGAAACGGTGCCGACATCCACGGCAGGTCGACGATTCGGTCACGGCAAGGGGGTGGCGCAATGTCCCGGCGGACCGGGCAAGGGAAAAATTTGCCGATCCCCTGAAAGGCGAACTTTCGACCTTTTCATAATATTTCGGTCAATTACCAGAACTAATGATAGTTACAACTATCATTGGTTCCTTTTTTATTCCCCATTGAGGCGCAGGGGTTTCTGGTTACTGTCTCAGGCAAGAGGAAAAAACACTGACAACCCATACCATCGGAGGACGCCATGGGAGGATATGAATCGTTGGCATGGATCAAGGATAAAAACGGCAAGGAGTATGTCTGTCCGATTGCAGTGCTCAATGGTGATACCAGTGATCGTTTTGAGTTGAGCGAGGAAGAGCAGCGGCAATGCATGGACATCAATCTGCTGATCGGCACCGAACGCTGGTAGCCGAGAACGAATAACGAGATAAACGAAGAATAGACAGGAGGCTGTCATGGAATTCACGGAACGAGACCCCCGGGTCAACGCTGTCGGCTACGAATCACTGGTCTGGGTACGGGATGAAAACGGCAAGGAGTTCAGTTGCTCCCTGGATAATGCACGCAACGGTGTGCGCACCATCCACGACCTCACCCAGCACGAACGGACCAGTTGCATGGATGTCAACCTCATCATCGGCACCGAACGCTGGTGAACGATTGCAAAGAACAGATGAACTGATCATCATAGAGGAGGCTGTCATGGAATTCACGGAACGAGACCCCCGGGTCAACGCTGTCGGCTACGAATCACTGGTCTGGGTACGGGATGACAACGGCAAGGAGTTCAGTTGCTCCCTGGACAATGCACGCAACGGTGTGCGCACCATCCACGACCTCACCCATCACGAACGAACCAGTTGTATGGATGTCAACCTCATCATCGGCACCGAACGCTGGTAACACAATAGCCCCCTCCCCGGCGAGACCGCCGGGGAGTTTTCCTTATGTCGCATGAACGGATTGATCAACCCTGACCGCATCCGCTCCATTCATCCCGGCTCCGCACCCGCCGGACCGGTGCTCTATTGGATGCACCGCGAGTTTCGCGCCCGGAACAACTGGCCGCTTGTCCACGCCCGGGAAGAGGCCCTGCGTCGCCAGGCGCCCCTGGCCGTGGTCTTTTGTCTGGCTCCGTCCTTCCTTGGCGCCACCCTCAGACAGTACGATTTCCTGCTCACCGGATTGGAGGAAACCGCCCGGCTGCTCCGGGCAGCCCGTATTCCCCTGATCATGCGCAGCGGTGAGCCTCCGGAGGAGATTGCCCAGCTTTGCGCCCAACTCCGGCCCGCCCTGATGGTCACCGATTTCGACCCCCTGCGCATCAAGCGCCAGTGGCTCGACCAGTTCCTCGAACGGTTTCCCTGCCCCGTCCATGAGGTCGACGGCCGCAACATCGTCCCCGCCTGGATCGCCTCCGACCACCGGGAGTTCATGGCCAGAACCTTCCGGCCACGGCTGCACCGCCATCTGCCCGAGTTTCTCGACCCCTTTCCGCAGCTCGACCCGCATCCCTTTCCCTGGACGGCCTCGGTGGCCAGCCTCGATTTTCCGGCCCTGCGGGCCCGGTTTCGGGTCGATGAACGCGTGGCACCCGTCGCCGATGTCGTGCCCGGCGAGACCGGTGCCCAGGCCACCCTGGACAGGTTTATCGACCAGCGCCTGGCCGACTACCACCTGCGCAACGATCCCAACGCCGGGGTCAACTCCGGCCTGTCCCCCTATCTCCATTTCGGCATGATCAGCTCCCAGGCCATCGTTCTTGACCTGCATCGTCAGGGGCTGCGCGGCGACCAGGTCGACGGGTTTGTCGAGGAACTGGTGGTTCGACGGGAACTGGCCGACAATTTCTGCCTCTATACCCCGGACTACGACCGCGTGAGCGGATTTCCCGAATGGGCGCGCGCCACCCTCAATCGCCATCGGCGCGACCCCCGCGCCTGGGTCTACAGCCAAGACCAGTTCGATGGAGCCCTGACCCACGACCCGCTCTGGAACGCAGCCCAACGGCAACTGGTGACCAGTGGCGTTATCCACGGCTATCTGCGGATGTATTGGGCGAAAAAGATCCTGGAGTGGACCGAGGAGCCGGCCGAGGCCCTGCGGATCGCCATCTATTTGAACGACCGCTATGCCCTCGACGGCCGGGAGAGCAACGGCTATGCCGGCATCGCCTGGTCCATCGGCGGCGTGCACGACCGGGGCTGGAGCGAACGCCCCGTCTTCGGCACCATCCGTTTCATGAACGAGGCCGGCTGCCGGCGGAAATTCGACGTCAACCGCTATATCCGCACCTGGACACCGGGACAGGTGCCGCTGTTCCCGACACCAATCGCCTGACCACGGAGGTTTGCCATGGAGTGTATCAATTCCCACAGCCGGGTTGCAGCGATGCTCACCTTGAACTGGATCAGCGACACCGCCCGCCACGAGGAGCAGCTCTGGGCCGATCCGGTCAGTCTGTGGCGGGATGTCATCGATCCTGCCCTGCTGGAACCCCTGCTAGGCAAGGGTGTCGGCGACCGGGCGGAAGTGACCATACCGGCGGACCGCTTTTACGCCCCCCATGCCCCCCGCAAGCGGATCCAGGTGCGCGACGATCAGTTCCTGGGCCATGACGGCCGGGGCAACAGGGTCGCTCCCCAACCGGGCCGATTCTACCCCCGGGGCTTTCTGCACGGTGTCAGCGGTGTCTTCATGGTGTCCACCGCTCCCTGCCGCTCTCTGGGCCGGGACAAGGAGCGGCTGCTCTTTGACCTCAATCATCCCCTGGCCGGTCGCGACCTCCGCCTGGCCATGGAGGTCCTCGCCGTCCATCCGCCCAAGAACGAGCGGGGCGGGCGGTGCGAGCACTGGCTGGAACGGATCTGCGATGGCGGGCCGGGCATGCAGGCCCGACCGGCGGGACAGGGACAGCCCGTGTGGAGCGCCGAATCGTTTCGCCGGGATGACGAACGGCCGGATGCGCTCTTCTACCGGCAGCCCCGACTGGTTCATCACCTCGACAGCACGGCGCGGGCCGAGATCGAACGCCGGTATGGCGCCCTGATCCGGCCGGGCAGCCGGGTGCTCGACCTGATGTCCAGTTGGACCTCCCATCTGCCGGATTCGCTCGACCTGGCCGAACTGACCGTCCTGGGTCTCAACGACGAGGAACTGCGGCGCAATGCCAGGGCTACCGCCACCCTGGTTCGGGATCTCAACCTTGAGCCGGCCCTCCCCTTTGCCGAGGCCCATTTCGATACGGTGATCTGTACCGGATCGGTGGAATACCTGACCAACCCGCTGGCGGTGCTGGCCGAGGTGCGGCGGGTGCTCAGACCGGGCGGCGTGGTCGCCTTCGCCTTTTCCAACCGCTGGTTTCCACCCAAGGCAATCCGGATCTGGGCCGAGATGCACGAATTCGAGCGGCTCGGCCTGGTGACCGAGTTCCTGCACGCCACCGGTGGCTTTGTCGATCTCGCCACCCTGTCGCGACGGGGACTGCCCCGACCGGTGGACGACCCCCACCAGGAGTTGTGGCTGAGCGATCCGCTCTATATGGTCTGGGGCAGAAGGGGCGATTGAGACAGGAAGACAAACACCGGATGAGGAGGAGGACGATGTTCACCTTGGAGCAACAGCAGCGGGTCGGCGCCACGATGCAGGAGGCGTGGGATTTTCTCCAGAATCCTGCCAATCTGGACCGCATCACCCCGCCTGATCTGCGTTTCAGGATTGTCAACGACATTCCGGCGGTGATGTATAACGGTCTGATCGTCGAATACCGGATCACCATCCCCCTGATCGGCACCCACACCTGGGTCACCGAGATCAAGCATATCCGCGAGGGATGCAGCTTTGTCGACGAGCAGCGGCTCGGTCCCTACCGCTTCTGGTACCATTACCACGAGATCCGGCCTGCCGAGGGAGGCGGCGTGCTGCTGATCGACCGGGTCTTCTACCAGCCGCCCTTCGGACTGCTCGGCCGCATGCTCCACCGATTCTACATCCGCAAGACCCTGGAACGTATCTTCGGCTACCGGCGGGAGCGGCTGGCAGACTTCCTGTCCGGCAGCGGTGGCACCGGCCACTGACCGGTGCATCGCGGCCGCGGGCTGCCACCGTTCCGGCGGCCGGTCAACGGAGAAAATAGATCAGGGCGATGGTGCCGAACACCACCCGGTACCAGGCAAACACCTTGAAATCGTGGTGGGCCACGTAGCGAATCAACCCCTTGATCGCCACCAGGGCACTGAAAAACGCGGTCACAAACCCGACGGCGAAAAAAAGCATGTCTTCCTGGGCC
>JAUWAH010000213.1 GCA_030602145.1 Desulfobulbus sp. | reverse complement strand
AAACTGGCCAACTACAATGCCCAGCGACCGATGCATGTCAATCCCGCCTCGGCGCAGATGTACATCGTCAACCCGCTCAGCGGCGGAACCGTCGCCAACCTCTTCTCGACCCATCCACCGATGGAGGAACGCATTCGTCGTCTGCTGTCGATGTAACCGCTTCCGACACCGGAACTTTCACCATTCCACCCTGTTCACTGTTCACAGGCCCTGCATCGTTTCGATCGATGCAGGGCCGTTTTTTTCTTCCGGTCGAGGCTTTTGCCAAAAGACGGTTGAGTCATTCCCGAGGTAGTCATCGGGAATCCAGTCCTGGAAAAATCAATGAGTTCTGGATTCCCGCTTTCGCGGGAATGACGAAAAAAACTCGTCAGCAGTTCATTTTGCAAAAGGCTCGTTCGCTTACAGCCGATTGACAAGACCTGCAAAGGCCACGCCGTCCAGGCACCCCCTTCCCAGGACCAGGCCGCCAAGCCCGGCATGGCGCCACAGGCGGGGACCATTCTCCACGGTGACGCCACCACCATAGAGGACAGGCCGGTTGTCCGTTCTTCTGGCGATCTGGGGCAGCAGGCCCAGAATGTCCCCGTCGTCCCTGGCCATCTCCAGGTTCGTCGAGGTTTCCGGCGTATAGGCCCAGACCAGCCGCCCCAACTCCTCGGCTGCCATGGCCGCTGCCTGCGGGGTCAGCAGATCCCGGTCAAAGCAGACGATGGGAACCAGGTCCTCGGCCAGCGCCTCAAAGGCCTGCCGGGCTACATCCTGCACCGTTTCATGGAAGTACCGCCGCCGCTCCCGATGGCCGATCAGCACATATCGTGTCAATCCTCGCAACCATGCCGCCGGCGTCGAGCCGGTATAGTTCCCCTGCGGATACGATGAAACACCCTGGGCGGCCAGGCTGACGCCGGCAAGCCCCCTGGTTCGCTCGGCCACCCGCTCAAGGTACAAAAACGGCACCGCCAGCACCACCTCGCAATCGATGCGCGGCCGATAAGCGGCCATAAAATCATCGCACCAGCGCATTGCCTGGTGTGGTGAAAAATTGGCCTTCCAGTTGGCCAGCAGTATCTTGTTCATCGGTTCTCCTTGTCCATGCGAAAGGACGACATGTTCAGTGGCGGGGAGGATTGTCCCGGCCGTCCGGCCCATCCGGGATCACCTGGCGAACCCCGGGTGCGGACCGTTCGGTATCGGGGGATGGAGCCTGTCCCCTGGGTGCCAGCAGGGTGACCAGGACCCCGAGCCCGGCGAACAGGGCGACGGTCAGGATCAGGGTCACCAGCAGCCGTCGGCCCGTCGTCCACCGTTTCGGCCCGGCCGCCGGAGGAGGTGTCATGGTCGAGTCGTGCACCCGGCGAGGATGGCGACGAGCGTGGCGCGAAGCTGGTGTCCATCGGCGCCGACGATCCGCACGGTTTTTATCCGGCTCTGCCGGCCGCTTACGAGGGTCAGGGCGGATTTGGGCAGGCGGAAAAGCTTGGCTAGGTAGGCGATGACCGCCTCGTTGGCCCGGCCGTCAATCGGAGGCGTGGTCAGGCGCAGCTTGAGCAGGTCGCCCTGGATCCCGGCCAGGCCATTGGTGGCGGCGCGGGGCTGGACATGGAGCCGAAGCAGCAGGGAATCGTCGGGCTGGGGATTCAGGCAGGGCAGTGTGAACGATTCGACCATGTCCGATGGCCTGGCAAAGCCGTATTTCGTTTATATGACAGCATTGGTTCCGACGAGGTTGCCATGCCGGAGCACCGAGCTTTCATGGTTCGTTGTGGCCGGCCAATCTGGTCCAGTCATGCTGATTATTGCAGGCTGACGGCGATCTGCTGCAGGGTGGGGACAAGAAAGCTCTGGAGAAAGATGATGATCAGGATCAGGACCATCGGGCTCAGGTCGAGGCCGCCCATGATGGGGACAAAGCGGCGGATGCGGTCTAGGAGCGGGTCGGTCACCTGACGGAGGAAGCGGACGATGGGGTTGTACGGGTCGGCATTCACCCAGGTGATGACCGCCCGGGCGATCACCACCCAGATATAGGCGCCGAGGACGAAGTTGATCAGCTTGGCGACGGCCATGAGAAAATTACCGAGCATGAACATAGGAGGTACCTGTCAGTGAAGAGAATTTGAAAATGTGACCACCTCGATGGCCGCCACCGGCCCTCGGCCCGCTTCAGGCCACCCGGCTGCCGATCGCCACCGGGCCGGCAACGGTGGCGAGCACCAGCCTTTCCCCGCCGTCGGCTGTCTGTTCCTTGGCGGCCAGCACCATGCCGTGGGAGGCAATCCCCATCAATTTGGTCGGTTTGAGGTTGGCGACGATGAGCACCTTGAGGCCGATGAGCGTCTCCGGTGTGTAATGCTGGGCAATGCCGGCGACGATGGTTCGCTCCTCCGGGGCCCGCACGGTCAGCTTGAGCAGCCTCTCAGATTTGGCCACCCGCTCGGCGGCCACGACCTCCGCCACCCGCAACTCCACGGCTTTGAACTGGTCGAAGCCGATCAAACCCTCATCGGCGACCGCGCCGCGATTCGTATTCGCGTTCGCCTTCGCCGGCTCGGCCGGAGCCGCCTTGGCCTCCCCCTTCTTCTCCAGGCGGGGAAAGAGCGGCCCGACGGTGCCGAGTGCCGTCTCCGCCGGGATGGTTCCCCACTCCAGGGCATCATCCAGAACCGCATGGGCGAACCGGTCGGCCATCCCCAGGGCGGCGGCCATTTTTTCGGCCGTGGCCGGCATGATCGGGCCCAGCACCAGGGTCATCTTCCACAGGGCCTCGGCGAGAAAATAGAGCACCGTCCGCAACCGATCGGTCTGGCGGGCGTGCTTGGCCAACTCCCAGGGCGCATTGGTGACGATATAGCGATTGAGCAGGCCGATCACCTCCCACACCGCCTGGAGTGCCTTGTGAAACCTGAACTCGTCCATGCACTCCCGGTACTGGATCACCATGGCCGACAGGGCGCTCATCAGTTCGCGGTCATCGGGGGTCAGGGCGCTGCCGGAATCGCGTTCCGGAACCCGTCCGGCCGCGTACTTGGCGATCATGGTGAGCGACCTGGAGAAGAGATTGCCCAGATCGTTGGCCAGATCGGCGTTGTGACGGGCGAGGACGGCCTCTCCGGAGAACGACGAATCCAGGCCGAAACTCATCTCCCGCAGCACAAAATAGCGCACCGTGTCGACCCCGTAGGTCTCCACCAGTTCCCTGGGCCGGACCACGTTGCCAAGCGACTTGGACATCTTGGTGGCATCGACGTTCCAATAGCCGTGGACATGGAGACGCTCATAGGGGGCGACGCCCATAGCCCTGAGCATGGTCGGCCAGTAGATGGCATGGGGCTTGAGGATATCCTTGGCGATGACGTGCTCGGCTGTGGGCCAGTATTTCTCGAAATCGGGGCTGTCTGGATAGCCGATGCCGCTGAGATAGTTGATCAGGGCGTCAAACCAGACGTAGGTGACGAAGCCCTCGTCGAACGGCAGGGGAATGCCCCAGGTGAGGCGCGAGGTCGGCCGGGAGATGCACAGATCCTCGAGCGGTTCGCTCAGAAAGGAGAGCACCTCGTTGCGGTACCGTTCCGGGGTGATGAAGTCGGGGTTGGCCTTGATGTGGTCGATCAGCCACTCCTGGTAGGCGGACATCCGAAAGAAATAGTTCTGCTCGGTGATCGGTTTGGGCTCGACCAGATGATCGGGGCACTTGCCGTCCACCAGCTCTTTTTCGGTGAGGAACCGTTCGCAGCCTTTGCAGTACAATCCCGAATATTCACTGAAATAGATATCACCTCGGTCATAGACCTGTTGCAGGATCGCCTGCACGGTCCGGATGTGCTCGCCGTCGGTGGTCCGGATGATGGTATCCGGTTCCACGGCGAGCAGCGGCCAGGTTTCCCGGAAGGCAACGGCGATTCGGTCCACGTAGTCCCTTGGCGATTCCCCGGCCTTGGCGGCGGCTTCGGCTATCTTCTCACCGTGTTCGTCGGTGCCGGTCTGGAAACGGACATCGTCGCCGCAGAGGCGGCGAAACCGGCTGTAGGCGTCGGCGACGATGGTGGTATAGGCATGCCCCAAGTGCGGCAGTGCATTGACGTAATAGATCGGTGTGGTGATGTAGGTTGGCATGGGTGAAAGGTTTCGATGATGATGAATGGGCAGGCGTCGTTGCGCCGGCGGTTCCGGGCGCACCGGGGAAGGGGGTGGTCAGTCCTCCTCGGGTCCGTCCTGCATGCCCCAGATGTCGATGGTGGCGCCCCGGCTTTTCTTCCCCGGTCCCTTGCGGGCGGTGCTTTTCGGAATCGGGTCCGCAGCCCGCCACTCCTCCTCGGCGAACAGACGCTCTTCGCCATCGCTGGAAACCGCCGCCACCTTGCCCTGCAGGGGGATAAGCCGACTGCCCTGATAGGTCTTGCCCTCGAATTGAATCTGCCGTCCGACCCGGGGCATCCCCTTCTTCATGGTCTTGTAGGTTTCGTATTCGTAGGTCAGGCAGCAGAGCAAACGATTGCACAACCCCGAAATCTTGGCCGGATTGAGCGGCAGATCCTGGGCCTTGGCCATCTTGATCGAAACCGAATCGAACCTGTTCAAAAAGGAGGTGCAGCACAGTTCGCGGCCGCAGGGGCCGAGACCGCCGATCATCTGGGTTTCATGGCGGACGCCGATCTGGCGCATCTCCACCCGGGTGCGGAACTCCTGGACCAGCACCTTGACCAGCTCGCGGAAGTCGACCCGGTTTTCGGCGGTGAAATAGAAGATGATCTTGGAGCCGTTGAAAAACCGCTCCACCCGAACCAGGTGCATGGGCAGGCGCAACTGCTCGATCTGCCGCTGACAGAGGCGAAACGCCTGGTTCTCGAGCTGCGGCAGCAGGCTATACTTCTCCTTTTCCTCCTTGCCGGCCCGGCGCTGGATGCGATAGCCCGACTGGTCCTCCACTGCCATGCGGAAAATCCGACTGACCACGGTTGCCGGCTCCGGTCCCTGGTCGGCCCGGACGATCACTTGGTCTCCCCGGACCAGGTCGGCCAGATACGCATGGGCGGTGAACTCCTGGCCCTGGTCGCGAAAACGGATGCGATAGGAGTGCAGCGCCGCTTCCTCGCCACCCTCCCCGGGCGGGGACGGTTCAACGGATTGGGGCTCGCTCGGTTTGTCGGTCATGGTGGTATGGGTTAAGGGGGACAGCAGTCAAACAGATCCAGGAGCAGCACTTCGCTGACCAGACCGCGATGACAGTAACTGGCAAGTGCCTGATCCGCCAGATCAATGGCCGCCATCTTAGCAGAAAGCCGATCCGAATTCCAGCGT
>JAUWAH010000086.1 GCA_030602145.1 Desulfobulbus sp. | reverse complement strand
GGCATCGCCGTGGTCATTGCCGAAGCGGCGGCCGCCACCGCGGCCCTGATCATGACCATCCTCTTTTGGGTCGGCGTGGTGCTGCTGATCGTCCTGGCCGTGATTCTATTGGTGCTCCTGGTCCAATGGATCATTGCCAGGGTGCGGGCCATGCCGCGTGCTCCGGCCAGGCCCAGGCCCATTGATCCAAGCCGGAGACGGCCGCGGCGACCCAAAAAGCCGCTGCGCTGGAATCCGCTTCTTTCCTATGGAAAGGTGGTGGCCTCCGGCGGATTGCCAGGAACCCTCGATACCACCGCCCGGCTGCCGGCACGGGCGCCGCTGCACGGCCACCATGTCTGGCCGAAGTTTGTCGGCGGGCCGGCGGCGCAGCCGCTGATGTCCATCCGCGACACCGTCCACATCAGCTTCGTTCACCCCTCGTTGAACAGCCTGCTGGTGGGAACGGCCGGCGCCATGGGGCATCCCATTTCCACCCACACCACGGATCCGCGCAATGTCGCCTTCATTCGTCATCTCCGCCGCAGCAGTCGCGATCGCGTCACATACGCCACGGTGATGACCGGTTACTACGCGGGGCTCAACAGCGTGACCCATCCGGCCATCCCGGCCGGAGCCTATCAGCGCGGCATCCTCTATTCCTTGCCAAGGATTTGAAAGGAGCGGAGGAGGGGGTGCGGTTTGACCATGCGGCGGGCTGTGAAATCGGCTAGGATGGACCGGCAGGCCGACACCGCCGGGCTCCATGCTGGCCGACCTGATACACGGGCCATGCTGCCAAAGGGACGACCATGAAGACACCACGAAACGGCTATGAGCACAACCATCTGACCAGATTGCAGGCAGTCTTCGCCCGGGTGTACGCCAACAAGGAGTGGACCGGCCCGTGGCGGCTGGTCCGTTTGCTGGCCGACTGGCCGGAGATCGTCGGTACCGAGGTGGCCCGGTTGACATCGCCCGCCTTCTTCCGCCGGGAGACCCTGTGGCTCTACGTCCAGGATTCCGCCTGGATGCACCATCTCCAGTACATCAAGCCTGACCTGATCGGACGGATCAACACCTATCTCGCCGACCAGCCGATCGGAGACCTCCGCTGGCAGTTGCAGCCCCAACCCGCCCCTCCGCGCCGGCAGCGGTCGTCGTCCCCCGGCGCCGTCGATCCGGAGCGGGAGCAATCCTTTCAGCGCATGACCGAGTCCATCGCCAATCCCGAGAGCCGCGAAGCCCTGCGCCGTTTGTGGCGCACCTTTGCCGTCGCCGACGAGTAATCCTGCCTGTTTCCCGCCGGATGCCGGGTACACCGGAGACCCTGGCGCCACCGACAAAATGCACCCCGGCGGGGTGCTTTTTTTGCGCTTTGGCCGGAAATAGACTATGGTGACACCGTCCTTTTTCCGTATTGATCCATAGATCCAGTTAAAAGAGCATGAAACTTGTTGAATTGATAGGCAATACCCCGGTGGTGGAGCTTGGCAGGCTCAATCCGGTCAACGACAGGGTCCAACTGCTGGCCAAACTCGAATCCCGCAATCCGGGCGGATCGGTCAAGGACAGGGTCGCCCTCTCCATGGTCGAAGCCGCCGAACAGAGCGGCGAACTGAGCCGCGACAAGATCCTGTTGGAGGCCACCAGCGGCAACACCGGCATCGGCATGGCCATGGTCTGCGCCGCCAAGCAGTATCGCTGCCAGTTGATCATGCCCGAGTCGGCCTCGATCGAGCGTCGGCTGATCATGCAGGCCTACGGGGCCGAAATCATCCTCACCCCGGCCAAGCGGAGCACGGACGGGGCCATTGAGAAGGCCTACGCGCTTGCCCGCGAACATCCGGACCGGTACTTCCTCGCCGATCAGTTCAACAATCCCGCCAACTGGCAGGCCCATTACGCCTCCACCGCGCCGGAAATCTGGCGGCAGACCGAAGGGAAGGTCACCGACATCGTGGCCACCCTGGGGACCTCGGGCACGGCCATGGGGCTGTCGAAATGGTTCCGCGACCACCATCCCCATGTGCGGGTGATCGCGGTGGAGCCGTTTCTCGGCCACAAGATTCAGGGCCTCAAGAACATGAAGGAGTCCTACAAACCGGGCATCTTCGACAAGACCCTGCCCCATGCCATTGTCAACGTGGCCGACGAGGACGCCTTTGCCACCGTGCGTCGCCTGGCCGCCGAGGAAGGGATTTTCGCCGGCATGAGCAGCGGCGCCGCCCTGTTCGCCGCCATGGAGTGGGCCAAGGGTCTCGATCAGGGCTGCGTGGTGGTCATCCTGCCCGACGGCGGCGAGCGCTACCTGAGCACCACCCTGTTCGTCCGCAAGGAAGAGGTCGCGGCTGAAACCGCCCAACTGCGGCTGTTCAACACCATCTCCCGGAAAAAAGAGGTGTTCCGGCCGATCCGCGACGACCGGGTCACCCTCTATGCCTGCGGCCCCACGGCGGCCGAATCGCCCAACCTGGCCCACTGCCGGCGATTCATCGTCGCCGACCTCATCAACCGCTGTCTGCAGGCCCGGGGGTACGCGGTGGAACTGTACATGAATTTCACCGACCTGGATGATAACACCATCAGCGGAGCCATCGAGGCGGGCGACGACCTGAAGACCTTCACCGGCCGCTACATCGAAGAGTTTAAGGAGGCGGTGGAGATCCTCAACGTGGAGAAGGCCTCCGGCTACCCGCTTGCCTCCGAGCATGTCGGCGACATGATCGAGATCGCCCACGATCTCATCCACAAGGGTTATGCCTACGAAAAGCTGGGCTCGATCTATTTCGACATCTCCAAGTTCAAGAAATACGGCCTGCTCTCCGGCATCGACCTGAGCAAGATCAAGGTGGGCCAGACGGTGGACCTCGACAACTACGAGAAGGACAATCCCCGCGATTTCACCCTGCTCAAGCGCTCCACCCTGGCGGAGCTGAAGAAGGGCATTTTTTACGAGACCGACTGGGGCAACGTACGGCCCGGCTGGCACATCGAATGTTCGGCCATGTCGACCAAGTATCTGGGCGAAACCCTTGATATCCACACCGCCAGTCAGGACCTGCTCTTCCCCCACCACGAAAACGAGATCGCCATCGCCGAGGCACTGACCGGCAAGCCGTTGGCCAACTACTGGCTCCATTCCGGCCAGTTGCTCAAAGGCGGCCGCAAGATGGCCGGGGAGACCGGCAACGTCGTCACCCTGCGCCAGGTGCTCGATGCCGGCTACACCGGCCGGGAACTCCGCTTCATGCTGATGGGGGTCCATTACCGCAAGCCGCTGCTCTTTTCCTTCAAGCGGCTGGAGGCGGCCCGGACTGCGCTCCGGCGGATCGACGAGTACACCCGCAAGCTGCTCTGCCTGCCCGCCGGCCTCCCCCACCCGGAGGTGGCCAGCTACGTGTCTGAGCTGGAGCGGCGGTTCGACGAAGCCATCGGCGACGATCTCAACATCTCCGGAGCGATCGGCGCCCTGTTCAACTTCATTAAGAAGACCAATCCGGTGGTCCAGGCCCGCCAGTTGGACCGCGACCAGAAAAACGATGTCCTCGAAGCCCTGCGGATGGTCAACGGCGTGCTCGGAGTGCTCCGCCTGGAGCATTGTCCGCTGACCCCGGAGATCGATCGGCTCATCCGGCAGCGCGAACGGGCCCGTCAGCTCAAGGACTGGACCGCCGCCGACAGTGTCCGCGAGGAGTTGCTCCGCAAGGGACTGACCATCCACGACACCGCCGCCGGCCCGGTGTGGGAACGGGTCGATGGCTGAGATCGGCCCGGACGGCGGCGACCGCGGCGCCAGCCGCATATTTGTTGCGCACTCCGGCCGCACCCGGTACATTTGCCCCCACAATTTTGCGCGCCAGTAGCTCAGCTGGATAGAGCAACGGCCTTCTAAGCCGTGGGTCAGGGGTTCGAATCCCTTCTGGCGTGCCAGGAAATACAAGCACTTAGCGATGGTTCGCTAGGTGCTTTTTCTTTTGGTTCTACACCGGTTCTATAAAACCTGTAGAACGGACATCAGGTCATTCCCTCGCAAACTTTCTTTTCCCATTCCGTTACGCTTTTCTTTACGTTGCTGTAAATCTTCACAATTGCTCTATTGCGATAGATCGGCACCACGGGTCATGTTTGGCCCGTCCTGGTTGAATGTCCTTGCCGTTGATCCTATGTGAAGGCTTGGCCAGGTCAATACCGGTTTATATGATTCCAGGCGTACACTTTTCTCTGTATCCCGTGGAGCACGACACGGCGTTGTTCGTGATGGTCCGCAACTGGTTGAAACCCTGTTCACTTCGATACGGTAACGTAAATCCGTGATTTACTCTTGTGTAATAAGTTATTGATTTTACATAAATAATTGACATGCCCTCTGTCTCTTGGTACGTTCTTGGTCAATCAACAACGGCCAATCCCGGCCACAACAACCACAGGAGAACGCACCATGACTGCACAAACACTAACCATCGAAGAGCACGCAACCAGAGCGGCAGCTATCATCGCACATCTTGCCGAGGTGGCAGGGCTGCGGGTAGATGAAGGAGAGCAGCCAGAGGTTGAATATGTTCTGCTCCGCACTGTTCAAGATCATCTAACCGCCATCCTGAACCACTGACATTATCCCTCCCTCCCTTCGACCGCCTGTCCTGGCGGTCACTCCTTTGCAAATTAATTACAGCAACGTAATTGTTGATGTAAAATTCTAAAGCCCTGTATCTTGAGAACTTTCAACGATTCGCTGCTCCACTTTGTGGCGCAATATCAAATGGTTGGCTGATTCTTTCTTTGACATTTCACGGCAGATTTTGAAAGGTAAGGTATCCCTTTTTCTCCGGGGACCGGGGTGGGGCTGAAGAGCGGCGGCAGGGCTGGGGCGTCGCTGGTTCCATATAGGTCTGATACCGATAAGAACTAAACTGGTGATCCATTGATGATGTTTAACTATCGTTCATTCTGTGACAGTAAAAAAAATCTGACATTGTGTTGCTTCTTCATTGGTTCATTTATCCTGTATGTGAACGTGGGTACCATCAATGCAACAGGCCATAGAGAAAAGATATTTCGCCTCATTTGTGAAACTTCTGGCACAATTGACGATAAAGGTAAATTTAGTGAAACAACAGGAAAATATATTCTCACCATCATACCTCAAGAGGATGGAAAAGTTGCTGTATGGGATCAGAGGTCTGGCAAGCCTTTTATAGGAAGAATATTAGAGGAAGAAATAACAGGTTTTCGAAGCGAGGAATTAAACAATGGCAAATTGGAGGAATCGATAGACATAAACCGGTTTACTGGAGAGATTAATAAATCATATGGAATAAAAGGCAAAGGTAGACTTATTCACATTGGAAGCTGTAAACTTGTTACAAGCCAACTATTTTAAATCATGACATGAAATATCTTTCAATGATTATCGAGTCTTGTCAGTATTGCACTTATGCAACAACAACAAAAGCAACAAGCTTGCCTAGGACTGGAGATAATTACCTTTTCTACAACTTTCGAGTGTATTGTTTTCTGAGGAATGTCGATGTTCTCAATGGTTATGAGTCAGGATGTGACAACTGGCAATACTTCATTCTCTTGGCAGACAATAACGAAGAACCAGAAGGATGTGTTTACGCTCCAGGGTTCCGGGAGAACAAGACGGATATCCTTATCCCATGGCACGGGAGCAATGAACCATGTCGAGAGTACATACATACTTGTTCCCTCTGCGGTCGTGGTGCAGATCGTGGGATTGAAGTTGCCGATGACTTTGACATCTTAACCTTCTGCTCGAATTATTGTTATGCAGAGTTCTGGAACCACAAACACGGCAGCGAATGGGAATGGGACCATGGGTTTGAGCCACCATCAATGCCGATTGAGGATTGCCAACGGTATGACTTGTACCGGAGCGAACCGGATGAGCGCAACTATATCGGCTATAAAGAGGATGCCCCGGCCCCATGTGGAACATTCTTGGCAAAGATGAATCGTGATCTGCGAAATTACCTGATCGTCAAAGAAGGGGCGTCTCTTGATTCAGTGCCATTGGTGGCACGAGAACGGGTAGGGGATGTGACCTTATGGAAGACGGGTGTTCTGCTGTTGAATCTGTGCCGATTCTTCGACATCAAGACAGAGGGTGAGCGGCGAGAGCAACTCATGGAACAGGGTCACGTCGTATTGCGGAAATGGACCGAAGAAAAAGAATCTGTCCTTGGCTGAACCAGGGGAAAGAGAAAAGCGGCCAACCTCCTGAAAGATTGACCGCTGACCTTCATGCATGGTTCAGGTTGATTGTCCCGGGTTCAATTCATCATTGGCAAGCCCTCTGATCGGCAGACGAACGTGTTGCCTATGCGCGGATTCCGGCTGCCGTTAGGGGCCTTGTGCATATGGATTGCACCATGGTTTGCCATTATGGAAAATAGGCGAACAAGTGGCCCGGCTATCCTGTGAGGGAGCAACGCAGAGCTGTTTTTATGGTCAACATCGACCTCATTCAATCGTTGATATATCCCGGCATTAAGCGGGTCATCTGTGTAATAAGAAACCCATTCACCCGGAATAAAAACATAATCCCGCCTTCGATCACCCCCGTTGGCCGATATTGAGCTGAACATCTGTGGATATATCCAGCGGCCATTGCTCTGCCGTGTGAAGGGTATCACAGTTGCCCGGTTAAACTCACCCCATGGTGAAGAGACGATGAAGACAAGAATGAAATGCTCGCCATTTCGTCTGAACTCAATCGTAAAACTCTCCCCTGGCAGCACAGCTTCTTGAGATGCCCTTGCAAAGCTGTTTTCAGGCTTCTGAAGATGATCTATGAAATGATCCGGGTCTGCAATTAGAAACCTTTCAATTCTTCTCCCGGTATCTAGCCATTCGAGAATGCTCTTGGCTATAATATCAACTGGCACATGCCCTTCGTTGCATTGCTTGCGGGATGCATCTTGGTCCAGTTGGGTAAGCATATCCGCGAAACCGTGAATTAGCTTTTCCTTGTCCGTTGGATGTGTTCCAACCCATGCATTTGCCCCAATGGTGCGATCATCGGTTGATTGGTTGAAGTAGGGCTGCCACGCTTCTAAGGTTCGATAATGTTCATCTGAAATTGTCTGGTTATACCCATTGTCGAAGTGGCAACGAACATCGCTCAATCGTCCGCCATGCTTGATGAGCCCGTCAATCAAGGTTTCAAGCCGCTGACGTTGTTGGTTGTGCGACGGCAGCAGGTTCATTGCGTCTGCTCGCAGATCCTCAAGCGCTTCAATGGCCCGTTGCATCTTTCCAGCCAGGCGGATGTGACCTGCTACCGGGAGTTGGTTGTTGTTGGTGCTGTTGCTGGTGATGTTGCTGTTTACGTTCTTCATGTGTTCTCTCCAAATAATGGTTGATTGTGCCACCCTGGTACGGGAGGCTGTTAAAAACGATCCTGCGTAGGTCGTAGCCCCGGTGCAAGGGTAGCACCAGGCTTGGGTTTGCTGTTCTCAAGATGATGCCGGAGCACTGGCCGCGGCTGTTTGTCTGCACCATTGGATGAGTTGGCCGCATCGGCTGCTGGTTGTTCCGCTGGCACGGTCTCAACGATGACTTTCCTTCGGGGCTTGTCGGTCTTGACGTTGCCTTCACGGTCGAACCATTCATGGTGGAGCTGACCGGGAAGAGAGGCAAGATTGACGCCCTGTGGCACGGCTCCAACGCGAACCAGGGCTGTGGCCTGATCTAAGGTTTGTGACATTCTGGCTTCTTCCTTGGCTTCGATCCGCTCCAACATGGTGGCAAGATCAGATTCGCCAGCCGCCTCGAAGTCTTTATAGTCACCCTCTGCTTTTGCGAGCAAATCAGACGCTCGCAACCGGTCAGCCGGGCTCTGCGATGGATCATTCATGACAGAGGTCCAAAACTTCTTCCGGGCTTCAGCGTCGGCTATCTCGGCTCCATCAAGGGTGAAGCTTTTGGGCATGAACTGTCCAAGATCGGGTGGCTCCGTACCAAGTTGGTTGAACAGAGCAAGGACAGCCTCTTGTCCCAGCAATGGCACCAAGGTTTGTAGGACTGCCTCTGAAGCAATGAGGGATTCAGCCCGTGATCTGGCAAGCAGGCCGTCCTTGATCCCGGTTGCCTGGCGGCAGGCTTCGACCGGTTGCGGGTTCGGCCCGGCGAGAAGCAGGTAGCCAATGAACTTCCTCTC
>JAUWAH010000385.1 GCA_030602145.1 Desulfobulbus sp. | reverse complement strand
CATCGGCCTGCTCGGCCTGGGCGAGCACCTGGCCTTTTTGTCGATGATCGTCTTCTTTTGCAGCTTTTTTCCGGTGATCGGCGTCTTCATCAGTTCCATTCCCATCTGCCTGATCGCCCTGCAGACCCAAGGCCTGAACATCATGCTCCTGGCCATCCTGCTGATCACCATCATCCATGTGATCGAGGGATATATCCTCAATCCGAGGATCTACGGATCTTATATGCGCATCAACTCGGTGATCATCCTGATCATCCTCACCATCGGCGGCAAGCTGTTCAACTTCTGGGGACTGGTGCTCGGCGTGCCGGTCTGCACCTATGTGTTCGGCCACGCCATCCGCTACAAAAAGCAGGAAACGGACCCTTCGCCTCCCCCGCCTCCGGTCGTCCACTGACCGGCCTAGCCTTCTCTTTTGTGGTGGAGATGCTGAACCTGCGCCTGCGCCGCCGAACGCCCCGTTGCACCTTCACCCGATGGCCAAAAGGGTCAGCGGGGTTTCTTCCGGACAAGAGGCCAACCAGCCGCCATACCTGACACCTCCCCCCTGACCTCTTCGGTCGGCTGCCCAGGCAACCTGTCGACGCGCCCTTCTTTGTATTGATTTATCCTATCGATACTATATAAAGAAGGAATGACTGGTTGAGTTGGCTGGCGCCGGCCGCGGGCTTCAACCCCGTTGAGTTTCCCCTGCACGGGAAGCTGTTCGGTTCGATTCCGAAACCAGTCTCCCCCCACCCGTGCCAACGGCACGACCCCCAACTACGCTGCCGTCGGCCGCAGACAGGACTCCCCAACGCAGGGATTGACCTCGATGAGGATGTGGTCAAGATGGGGGATGTGGGCCAGCAGCCGTTTGTAATGCTCCGGCTCCTGCGGATGATGGGTGACCAGCGCCAGGCCGGCCGAATAGGTATCGGGACCGACATGCCAGACATGCAGATCGGTGATCCGGTTGTCGGCATCGTTCTCGATGGCCCGCCGGATCGCTGTTCTGATGACATCGTCGACTCCGCCGTCGAGCAGGATGGTCCCGGTTTCGCGCACCAGCCCATACGACCAGCGGCCGATCACCGCCGCCCCCACCAGTCCCATCACCGGATCGAGCCAGACCCACCCCGAATACTTGCCCACTGTCAGGGCGACAATGGCCAACAGCGACGTCAGCGCATCGGCGAGCACATGAAAATAGGCGGCGCGGAGGTTATGGTCGTGATGATGACCATGATCGTCGTGGGCATGATGGTCATGGGCATGGCCGCCATGACGATGACCGTGGAGCAGAACGCCACAGACCAGGTTGACCAGCAGACCGGCGACGGCCACGCCTATGGCCTCGTTGAAATGAATGGCTTCGGGTGTGAAGAGGCGGAGCAGGGACTCCACCGCCATGACCAGGGCAACCACCGCCAGGGCCACGGCGCTGGCAAAACCACCCAGCACGCTGACCTTGCCGGTGCCGAAGGTGAACCGGGGATTGTCGGCCTGGGCGCGGGCGTACCGATAGACAAAGAGGGTGATGGCAAAGGCGGCGACATGGGTCGCCATGTGCCAGCCGTCCGCCAGCAGGGCCATTGACCCGAACACCATGCCGGCCACGATCTCGATGACCATCATGGCCGCGGTCAGCACCATGACCCGGAGGGTATTTTTTTCCGCCTGGCCGGTATCGGCAAGGAAATTGTGGGAATGCTGCCAGTGAGCCAGGGAATGGATGTGCATGGGTGTTCCGTCGGTGCGTGGTTGTTCAAAGCGGGTCCAGGGGGCCGCAACGTATTGTTGTCGCCAGCTGCGGCTGAACGACAGCAACAACCTTAATGTATAAGAACACAATAATCAAGTCAGGACCCCCTAACACGCCCCGCCTTTACTCTCCTCTTTACAGACAGAAACGAACCCGTTCAACGCCCGCCGGTCACCACGCCGAGGGGACGGGGGCAGACAATGGCCAGCAGATGGTGGCAGCCGACCAGCACCCCCATCACCAGCACCGGAATGATCAGATAGAGGGTCAGCACGGTGAAGGCGCCGTCGAGGGGAACGAAGGAGTAGGCCAGCATACGAACAACGCCCAAAAGCGGCTCATGGGCCGCATAGACGAAAAAGCTGGCCCCGCTCAGTCCGACCAGCGCCCGGCACAACCAGGATATGCGCACCATCAGCCTGGTTGAATAGAGAGCCACCAGCACCCCGAGGATCAGACCGGTCCGATGCAGGTAGTTGTTGAACCAGGCCTCGTACCAGATGACATCGGCAAGCAGCATCGGCAGATAGAGGAGGATCAGGGCGATGCCGAACCTGTCAAAGGCAAAGAGGCTCTGCTCCTTGATACCGAACATGGCCCCGGCTGAGAAAAAGAGCACGCCGACAGCTGCCGGCATGTACACCGGCCAACTGTCGCTCACCCAACAGAGGTAGACCACGGCTAAAAACGGGATGGGGGCGAAACGGACGATAACCGCCAGCACCGGCGACAGCAGGATCAGCAGCATCAGATCGCGGATGAACCAGAAATGATAGGCGATAGGGTAACCGTGCAGACCCAGAAGGGCGTTGAGATAGTCGTAGGGGGTGTATTCGGCAATCAACTTGCCGGAACCGGTGAAGTAGGGCTGAAGCGAGGGGATCGCCTGGAACAGGGCCAGGGCGGCCAGGACCAGCAGGTTCCAGAAGAGAAAGGGAATCAGCAGACTGCGCAACCGGGCGATCATCTTTGTGCCATAGGTCTGCTCAGGCCTGTGGAAGGTGGCGAAAAACAGATATCCGGCCATCAGGAAGAAGAGAGGCACCGCGGTCCGGGCGATGCCTTCCGAGATGAGAACGCGGATGAAGGTGGTCAAACCGTTCAATTCCGAGGTACCCATCGTGCCCCCGGTGTACGGGATAACCGTGCCGTAGGCATGGATGTAGAGGACGCCGATGATCGGCGGAAAACGGAGCAGTTTAAGCCGGAGCGACGATTCCTTGTCGAGCATGTTCAATAAAACCGGAAAGGGGCGGAGAAAATGGGAGGGTGGTTGCAATGGGTCAGTCGTCTTCCCGGACAGCGGCGGACGGATGAGGGAAGGAAGTCATGGCGATCTAGTGGGGACGTCCGAAATATCTCGGGCCGTAAGTGCGGGGCGTGTAAGAACGTGGGCCGTAATAACGAGGGCCGTAAGAGCGGGGACCGTAATAGCCTTGATGATACCGATAGCCGAAGCCAAGCGACCAACCCGGAGCATACCAGGACCACCCGGGTGCGAGGTAATATCCTGCCGCCGGCCCATAAGGCCGCACATAGGAATAGGGACCATA
>JAUWAH010000301.1 GCA_030602145.1 Desulfobulbus sp. | reverse complement strand
TGCGCCGATGGGAACGGGACCAGCAACGCCTCCTGTTGGCGCGGCAGCGGCTGACCATCATGCCCAGGCCCGTGGAACGGCTCATGTTTCATCTCGATCAATTGGCGGGGCGGCTGCAGGAATCCCTGACCATCCGACTGGCTGCCGGCCGGCAACGAGTGGATGGGGCGGCGCTGGCCCTGGCGGGATGCAATCCCCGCCACCGGCTCGATCTCTCCGGGCAACGCCTGGAGCAGCTCCGCAAGCGGCTGCTGCAAGGAATCTCGGGCCGACTTGCAACCACGGAGGAACGCTTCGGGCGTGCCGCCGGGGTCCTCCATGCCGTCAGTCCCCTGGCCACCCTGGCACGGGGCTATGCCATCGCCCGCACCACCGCTCCCAAAAGGCGAATTATCACCGAGGCGCTCCGAATCGCGCCGGGCTCGGAGGTCGAGGTCATCCTGCACCGGGGTCGGCTGATCTGTCGCGTCACCGACAGTATGGAGGAAGAGGGGAAGGCGGGGGACCGGGATGGTCAATCGAGGGCGGCGTCGACCTTCTGATCGATCAGGGCTATAGCCTTGGTCAGTTGCTGAGGATTGGTACGGGCGGTGGTTCGGAGGATATCCCCCCATTGGCGGAGCATGGAGGAATCGACCTTGCGGACCGCATTGGGTCGGCTCCATTCCATACCGATCTTATTGCCCAGCTTCTCCAGGGCGACCTTCTGTGACGGCCGCTGCTCGGGCGAGGTCTTGCTCAGGATCTCGGCGGAAATATCCTGCCAGCCTTCGGAGAGCAGATTCCCCTCCTGAAAGACCTTGAACCACTTGCGCTCTTCGGAACTCAGTGTGGCCGGAATCTCGTACCTGTACCCGGGAGCTTGATTCACCAGCGCCGCCTGGGCCTCGCTGGCCGCGGCCGATGCGACAGATCCCGCCGACACCACCCACCATACTGCCAATCCCACAATGATCCCCTGCACAAAGCCTCCGCCATCGATCCGGGAAGTTTTCACGATGACCGCCATACTACCATGACCCGGCACCAGCGTCAAGAATCGGTCCCAAACGATACAATTTTTTGAACCTTCCGCAGGTCACACCGGGCCTTGCAATCCCATGGCCCCCTATTCTTCGGACCCGGTGCACAGGGTCGATCCTTCCAGCATGGCGGCGGCGGCTTCCACCACCTGCATGCCCAGGACCGCACCGGCCCCCGTCCCGGAGTTGAGGGGATAGGCGACGAGTCCGGGCCGCCGTATCTGCTCTATCAAGGCGATCTGACCCGGCTCGCCGTCGGCCTGGGTGCAGAAGAGGTAATCACGGACAAAGGGTTCCAGGCTGACGGCGATCCGGGCAGCGGCGGCTGCGGCGAAACCATCGATGATGACCGGTTTGCGATGGGCCGCTGCACCGATGATCAATCCGGCAAGCCCGCCGATCTCGAAGCCGGCCACCTTGGCGAGCACATCGAATCCATCCCGTCGATCGACTGTGTTGACGGCCAGCGCCTGCTCGACCAGCGCCACGACGGCAGATCGCCGGTTTTGGCCGATGCTCATGGGTCCGACCAAATCGGCCGGTGGCCGGCCTGTGAAGACCGCGGCGATGGCCGCGCACGAAACCACCGCGCCGCTCCCCATGCCGACGGCGCCGACCAGATCGGCGGTCGCAATCTGGTTCCTGGCCACTTCGATACCGGCTTCCACCGCCAGCACCGCATGGGTTCGGGACATGGCAGGACCCCGGACGATGTTCGCCGTTCCCCGGCCGACCTTCCTGGCAACAACCGTCCCCTCCCGCGCCAGTTCGGCCAACTCCCCCCTGGCACCCATATCGACCAGACAGACCGAAACGCCGACGGACCCGGCAACGGACCGAGCGATGTGGTGCCGCCGGCCACCGCCCGCACCGCCCCCCCGGTTTCTTCAAAGGACAAGTCGCCGCACTCCGCCGCCACGCCATGATCCCCCACCATGACCACCACCGTCTTGGCGGCGATCTTCGGCCGCAGCGTTCGGGTCATGCCCGCCAGATCGACGGCTACATCCATCAGCCCGTCAGAGGTCAGGGCATCCGTTGCCGCCCGGCGCAAAAGCGCTTCAGCCCTCTGGCGAATGTCGAAATCCTGGGGATAGATGGCGCGGAAGGTCGCCTCGAGATAGCTGACCCCCTTGCCACTTGCCGCACCTGACTCCTGATGGACCATGGCTCACCCTGGGTTTGGAATCCTTGTTTGTCGGGACGAACGCCTCGGACGACCGCTTCGCCCGTCGGCGCTCGTCCGTCTACTCGTTGCCGGCCAGGGTGCGGTCGTAGAGCTTGCCCACCCCGTACTCCTTGCGTCGCTGGAATTTTTCGTAGGGCGGGCCGATCAGTTGCATCTCCGGGTACTGCTTCTGGATCTGCATGGCGATCTCCATCTCCTTGGTGCAGCCGGTGGAATAGGTGGCGTCCTTGCCGGTCCACTCCGGCGGCACCTTCTTGCCCATCAGCTCGAAGGATTTGACGATGTCGTCGACGGTCTGGAAGCGCCAGATGTCGATATGACCGGAACGCTGGAAGATCTCCCACATGTACATGATGTCATCGGCGTCCATGCCCTCGACGAAATGCTCGCCCGGGTTGATGATCACCACGTCGTGGAGCGAGGAGCGCAGATGCTCGACAAAGACCCCCAGGATCTCCTTGGCGGTCTTGAGCTGGCCGGGGATCGAGCCGACGATCGCCGAATAGAACATGATGGTCTTGCCGTCCTCCTTCTCGCGCTCGACCATGTCGATCAGATCCTGGGCCATGCGGCGCAGGGCGGCCCTGGAGAACCGGACGGCTCTGGGATGATGCGGCTTGATGAGCATGTCGACTTCGCCGTCGTCGCCGGGGACGATGGAGACGATGTCGCGGGTGAACTGGAAATGGTTGAAGATGTTCTCCCGGCCGCCGGGATTGCGATAGACCACCAGATCGGCCTCTTTGAAGGCGCGGGCATAGGTGACCGAGGTCAGCAGCGGGTTGAAGGGCTCGCGGGTGCCGTCGGAGATCACCAGCAGCCGGTTGTCGCTGTCCAGATAGCGAAGCAACTGATTTTTTGATATTTTCGGATCGCCGATCAGGTCGGCGTCATCCAACAGGTCGTCCAGGGTGGGGTCTTCCAGGAGATCGACGAACGAAACCCGGTGGTAGTAGAAATCCTGCTTGACCGCCAGGATCACCTTGATGCCGATTTTCATCAGGATGCGGAGGATGGCCAGGTCAAAGACGATCTCGCCGGAACGACCACCCACCCAGAGGATGCAGGGACGGCGGCGGCCGCCGATCACATCGCGCAGCCAGTTGCAGAGCCACTGCCACTCTGGGGTTTCCAGCGGCCGGTTCATGACCCGGCGCAGGGTCTCGATGTCCGGTGGCTGATCCTGGCGCCAGATGGGTCGCATCGAACCGAGCAGGAGCAGGCGGCGCAAACGCAGCAAATGCAGTTGCAGGTCCAGATCGTCCAGGGTCGTCTCCGGGGTGATTTCAAGTCCCTCCGGCGAATTGAACACCTGTTCGAAGGCGGCCGAACGGAGAAAGGCGGCTGCCCGCCGATTTTCCTGTTCCCGTTCGGCGGCCAGGGGCCGGTCGATCTCGCTGATGGTGGTGAAGATGCCCAGAAGCCGCTTCTCGACCCGCCCGGGCAATTGCACCTTGTGGGCGGTCTCGTGGTTGTACTTGATGGTGAGCAGGCTGAGCAGGTAACGCTGTTTGTAGGGATCGGCCACCACCTCGCTGACCAGTTTTTCCAGCCGGGTCCAGATGCCAATATAGGCCGAGGTCAGCACCGTGTCCGCCCGCTTTTCGATGATCGCCTGGAACAATTCGTCGGAACAGGGATAGTAGATCTGCTCGTCCTCAAGATGGACAATGAACTTCAACTGCTCCGGCGAGGCCACCATATCGGGGTACGCCTCGTAGGCCAGATGGTTCTCGGTGAAAAAATTGGTCAACCAGGCATCCCGGTCCGGGTCCTGGCCTTTGACATACCGGATGATTTCAGGCATGGGGCCACTCCTCGTTCAATGCGTGCGGTCACATCCGCACAACCTTTCCTCTTGAGCCTTTTGCAAAATGAACTGCTGACGAGTTTTTTTCGTCATTCCCGCGAAAGCGGGAATCCAGAACTCATTGATTTTTCCAGGACTGGATTCCCGATGACTACCTCGGGAATGACTCAACCGTCTTTTTGCAAAAGC
>JAUWAH010000023.1 GCA_030602145.1 Desulfobulbus sp. | reverse complement strand
AGCCGGCTGTCCATCTGGCATCCGATATGCTTCGACTCAAGCACAGGCGCCGGTTCGTGCCACCGCCCTTTTTCGAGGCAGCAACACCTCCCGCAGAACCCCTGAAACGAACCCGCAAATTGATGTCCGGCCGGGTTGGCTGTTTCATCGTGCGCCCCGCCTCTGCAGACAAAGAGAACTCAGGAAGCAAGGAGAGCTGAATGGCTGAAATTCTCGCCCTCGACGATGTACTCGATGCCACCGTGCTGGTCGGCAAAATCCTCAAGAAGAAAGGCCATGTCGTCCATACCTTCACCGAGGAAGACGAGGCCATTGCCTTTGCCCGCCGACATCCCGTCGATCTGGCCATTCTCGACATCAAGCTGAAAAGGATGAGCGGCATCGAGGTGCTGGCCCTCCTTAAGGAAGACAATCCGGAGATGCGCGCCATCATGCTCACCGGATATCCGACCGTGGAGACGGCCCGCGAGGCCATCAGTCTGGGTGCCGACGAGTACTGCGTCAAACCCATTGATCGGACGGAATTGGAAGAGAAGGTGGAGAAGGTCCTGGCTGGGCGGCCGACGACCTGATCAGAACCAATGTATTGAGACGGCGGACAGTCATGCATACCCCGATAAGACGGGAAAATCTGACGACAGGTGGAGAACCGGGCCGCGATCGGCAGTATCTCGAGGTGTTCCACAGGGTCACCCGGTTGCTCGCCATGGTGCTCGATCACCAGGAGGTGATGGACACCATCGTCCGCAGTCTGCCGGAGTTGCTGCAGATTGACGCCTGTACCATCAGGTTGCTGGACGAATCCATCGGCTCGTTCGTCCTCGGCGCCGCCCATGGTGTTTCCATGGAGTACCTCTCCCGCGAGGTGATCGACAGCGACGAAACCCTGGCCATGATCCGTTCCGGCCATCCGGTGTACAGCGCCCATGTTGACGAGGACCCGTATCTGCCGTTTCGTGAAGCCGCCGGCCGTGAGGGAATCAAGAGCGTCCTCACCCTGCCGATACTGTGTCGCGGCGAACTGATCGGTATCCTGCGCCTGTTGAGCCGCACCGCCCGTGGTTTTGCTGCTGAGGAAATATCCTTCGCCATGGCCCTGGCCGAGCAGGCCGGGGTGGCCATCTCCCGCGGGCGAATGTTCAAGGAGATGGAATCGCAGGTTGCCTTTCTTCATCAGATTCAGTCCATCTCCACCCTGGTCAACTCCACCCTGGACCTGGAGGCCATCCTCGAGGCCCTGGTGCATCGGGCCGCCGTCACCATGAGCGCCAAGGGGGCCACCCTGCGGTTGGTCGAGCCGGAATCCGGGTGCCTCCGGCTGGCCGCCGCCTTTGGGGTTTCGGCGGAGTATCTGCATCGGGGGGAGGTGGAGCAGGAACAGAACATCAGGATGGTGCTCAGCGGCGAACCGGTGGCCATCTACGACGTCAGCCACGACCGCCGCATCGACTACCACCAACAGATGGCCGGCGAGGGGATCGTCTCCCTGCTGGCGGTTCCTGTGAAGGTCAACGGTGAGGTCATCGGCGTCCTCCGCATCCTGACCGACACGCCGCGGGTGTTCACCGACACCGAAGTCCGTTTTACCGTCACCCTGGCCGAGGTGGGCGGCACGGCCATTCGCAACGGACGAAATTTCCAACACATTCGTCTATTGGTCAACCAGGCAAAGGCGCATGAGCGGTTTCTTTCCGACATCATCAACAGCCTCCAGCATCAGCTGCTGGTATTGGATCGCGACCGACGGGTGGTGCTTGCCAACCGGGTCTATCTCAACGCAGCGGGCAAAGGAGAGGGCGAAGTGCTGGGAACACGCTATAGCGCCCTCTGTCGGGCCGACAACGGCGCCTGCCCGGTCGATCAGATCCTGCAGGGCAGGGAGATGCGACCCCTGGTGCAGGAGTTCCAGGCCGACGACCAACTGCGCTGGTACGAGCGGACCGCCTCACCAATTCTCGATGCCGGTGGACAGATAGCCTTCGTGGTCGAGATCATCCGCGACATCACCAGCGAGCATCAGTTGGCCGAGGAGAAGATGCAGAGCGGCAAACTCCAGGGAATCGTCGAGTTGGCCGGTACCGTGGCCCATGAAATCAACAGCCCGCTGTTCGCGGCCCTGGGCACCGCCCAACTGCTGGTGGAGGACTGCGAGCAGCCCGAGATGCGCGAGGAACTGACTGTGATTGTCCGTAATTTGAAACAGATAGGGGCCTTGACCGAGAAGATGACCACCATGACCGGGTTTACCGGTCGGGAGTATGTGGGACAGAGGACGATTTTGACGTTGACCCAAACCAACAAGGAGTGCCGTTGAGTGGCGCAAAGGAGGTGCACGGAGCGAGAAAGGGGGATGTGTTCCGTCGGATTCGGGCTGGCGAAGATGTCGCCAGGACCGGTTTGGCCGGCGAATGACGAGAAGACAAAGTGCGATCGTGCCGCCCGATTCCTACAACGGAGCAGGCGGTGTCAATGGAAGACAACAATGCAAGGAGAGTGACTATGAACAAGAGGATGACCATTCTGCCATGGCTGATTGCGGCAATGGTACTGGTGTTTGGCGCCCAGAGTGTGGTGGCGGCTGAGGCCGACGCCCAAGCAGCCGGAGGTGCGGCACTGACGCTTGCCATCGATAAAACCGAGATCAACAACGGCGGCACCATCAAGGTGAGCGGCCAGGCGGTGGCCGGCAAGCCGGTCTATCTGGAAGTCTATGCCGCCGATCATACCGTGCGCGCCAACCGGTTCGATGCCGACCCCGACAAGGATACCGGCAAGCGACCCTACATTTTCTACATCACCGAGCAGATGCCGGCCTATTACAAGATTTTCGTGCCCAAGGAGCTGCAGCCGAAGATTGACGAGGAGGCCAAGAAGAAGGGTAAATGGAGCTATTCGGAGTTGCTGAAGAACCTGGGCGCCGACGCGGCCTATACGGTCCCGGCCAAGGCCAAGGTTGACCGGTATCAATCCACCCTGATGGCCAGCGTCGTCGGCAGTCGGGGCGACCTGCTCCCGCAGCTGGACGAAAAGGACAACAAACGCCGCTCCATGCAGCTGGTCAAGGCCCGCTTCCGCAGCATCAACAACGTCTTTGCCGCCGCCGTCGACGTCAAGCCCGATGGCTCCTATACTGCCGATATCAAGATCCGCGACGGACTGGCCCCCGGCAAGTACAAGATCGTGGCCGTGGTGGACAAGCAGGTGAAGAGCGAAGCCGTCACCTTTGAGAACAAGATCAGTTTTCCCAGCATGTACATGGAAAACGCCGGCACGAGCATGAATCTGCTCTATCCGTTCCTCCTGACCCTGGTCGTTGCCATCTTTGGCGTGCTCATGGGCGCCGGTGGCGGCTTCATCCTCAATCCGCTCCTGGTCACCCTGTTTCCGGCTCTGCCGCACACCATCGTGGCCGGTACGGTCACCCCGACCGTGCTTTTCTCGCAGGGTAGCGGCATCTATAACTACTCCAAAATCAAGTTCATCAATTGGAAACTCGGCTGCGGCATTGGTACCGCCATGCTCGTCGGCGGTTTCATCGGTCCGAAGCTGACCGAGATGATCACCCTGGCACAATTCAAGTTCGCCTTCGGTTGGATTCTGCTCGTTTTGGCCGCCCTGATGCTCTGGCAGACAACGCCCGGCTATCTGGCCAAGAACAAGAAAGAGCAGGCTATTCTCAAAGAGTTCAAGAAGCGCGCCGAAGAAGCGGCCAAAGGCAAGAATTAAGGAATCTGACCACGGAGGAATAGATTATGAAAATAGAATTTTGGGGACAAGAGTTCCAGGTCAATATGTTCATTGGCTGCATCGGCGGTTTTCTGATCGCCGTCATGTCATCGATGTTCGGATTCGGTGGCGGCCCCTTCATGGTGCCGCTGATGACCGTGGCCCTGCGCTTGCCAATGTACCTGGTTGTCGGCAGTTCGCTGTTGGCCATCTTCTTCAACACCTCGATCAGCACCATGCGCCATTATCAGTTCGGCAACTTCGATCTGATCTTCTTTTTGGCCATGTTTCCGGCGGCCTTGCTGGGCGGCTACATCGGCCCGCAGATCGCCAAGCGGGTCAGCCCCCTGGTGGTCAAGCGGGTCGCCTGCGCTGGTCTTGTCATCCTGGCGCTGAACCTGCTGGGTTTGTATTGATCGGTTCAACTCTGCTCGGGCGACCGATGATCGCCTGAGTCATCGGGTAGCATAATGGCCGGGATGAAGACGCTCTCCCGGCCATTTTTTTGCCGGTCTCGGGAAAGAGTTCGAAGGGAGGGTGGCATAACGAGTTACCAAAAGCGAATTACTGCTTGCCAGAACGGCTTGCGGATGCGATACTGGTAACATATTGAACGGATATATTCTTCCTTATTTGAGCGTCCGCGATGACGACGGCAGGGCCACAGACCTTCACCCCCGAGAAACGCAAGCACGCCCGGGTTATTTTTACCCGGAGCGTCAGGGTGTTTCACCGCGACAGGCTGCTCGGCCAGTTTCCAGCGAGAAACCTGAGCCTGGGCGGCCTGTACGTCGAAGGGGAGGTGGATATAGCCGCCGGTGAACCCTGTCGCCTGGAGTTGCACGAAACCGGTCGCCGTTCCAGTTTGATCGTCAATTTCTGCGGCACGGTGTGCAGGAAGGACTCTAAAGGCGTGGGGGTGCATTTCACCAGCATGGAAGATGACAGCTTCATGTTCCTGCAAACCATGGTGCTCTACTTTTCCGACGATCCGATCGGGGTTGCCGAACATTTTCTTGAGGATTTTACTCCGAAGTCCGCATCCGCCTGTTGACACTACCTTGAGTGACCATTCGCCGTTTGAGCGGCCCGTGAAAGCACGGCAAGCGCCATCCCCGGCGGGCAGGTGCACGTCCGGATGCGGCTTCATTGACAGCAGGCCGCAACAGCCCGCGTATTACCTATGAACCAAACACAGCAACATCCCTCGGCGCTCGTCCGGCTGGTTGGCGGGCTCGGCGATCAGGCCCTGTACGTTCTTGCCGACCTTGGCAGGATGGGCATTTTTTTGTTCTTTGCCCTGTTTGGTCTGTTCAAGCACCCCTTTCGCTGGAAAGAGGTGCTCAAGCAACTGAGTTTCATCGGCGCCGGCTCGATCACCGTCATCTTTTTCACCGCCCTCTCCTCAGGCATGGTCCTCGGTCTGCAAGGGTACTACTCCTTGCACAAGTTTGGCGCTGAAGGCATGCTGGGCTCAGCGGTCTCCCTGACCCTGATCATGGAATTGGGGCCGGTGTTGACTGCGTTGATGGTGGCGGGAAGGGCGGGGTCGGCCATGTGTGCCGAGATCGGCATTATGCGCATTTCCGAACAGATCGATGCCCTCGAATGCATGGCCATCGATCCCTTCCGCTATCTCATTTCTCCCAAAGTCCTGGCTGCCTTGATTTCGGTTCCTTTGCTGACCGCAATGTTCGATGTGGTCGGCATCATGGGCGGATATCTGGCCGGCGTCAAGCTGATGGGGGTCAACGGCGGAGCCTTCTTTGCCGGCATGGAACAGAGCGTCACCAACCACGATATCCGTCTGGGGGTCATTAAGTCGTTTGTGTTCGGTTTGCTGGTCGTCTGGATCTGCACCGGACGCGGCTACTTCGTCCAACGGATCCGCGGTGCCGGGTTCGGGGCTGAAAGCGTCAGCAAGGTCACCACCCAGGCCGTGGTCATGTCCTCGATCGCAGTCCTGATTTTTGATTATCTGTTGACCGCGGTGCTGCTGTGAGCGATCCGATCCTGGAACCCGGCCAGCCAGCCATCCGTTTCGTCGAGGTGTGCAAGTCCTTTGGCGAACGAACCCGGAGGCATCTGGTTCTTGACCGGGTGAGCTTTTCCGTGCCCCGGGGCCGGACCACGGTCATTGCCGGCGGCAGCGGTCAGGGGAAAAGCGTGATTCTCAAACTGATCCTCGGCCTGCTCCGGCCCGATTCCGGTCAGGTCCTGGTCGGCGACAGCGATGTGGCCAGTCTGGGCTATAAGGATCTGCAGGAATTGCGGATGCGTTTCGGGGTGCTCTTCCAGGGGGCGGCCCTGTTCGATTCCTTAACGGTGTTCGAAAACATCGCCCTGCCGCTTCGCGAACGGACCCGACTGTCCGATGGGGAAATCCACTCCAAGGTGTCGGCGACCCTCGAGCAACTCGAACTGACCGGCCACGAGGACAAGTATCCGGCCCAACTCAGCGGCGGCATGAAGAAAAGGGTCGGCCTGGCCAGAGCGCTGCAATTGGAGCCGGAGGTTGTGCTGTTTGACGAGCCGACAACAGGTCTTGATCCGGTCATGACCAAAGAGATCTACGAACTGTTCGTTGGCACCCAGCAGCGGCTGGGATATACGGCGGTGATCGTCAGCCATGACATCCCGCAGATTTTTTCCCTTGCCGACCAGATCATTCTGTTGAATAAAGGCGAGCTGGATGTGTTCACCGATGCATCCCGGATCCCCGCTTCGACCAAGCCCGCCATCCGTGATTTCGCCCGTCAGGTCATGGGACAATCAGTGAGCGAGTAGGAGGTGAACCAATGGGAAACTCCCGCGTGGAAATTGTCGTCGGCTGTTTTTTGATCGCCGGTTTTATGGCTCTTGGTTGGCTCGCCCTGCAATTGGGCGAGGTTCCCTGGCTGACCGGATCGAAAACCTATATGATCAATGCGGAGTTCAACAATATTTCCGGCGTCAAGGCCGGTGCCGATGTCCAGATAGCCGGCGTGACGGTCGGCAAGGTGCGGCAACTCAGGCTCAGCCAGGACAGTCATGCGGTCATCGCCATGCAGATCGATCGGGCCGTGGCGATTCCGGCTGATTCGGTGGCCTCGGTGAAATCCCAGGGGATCATCGGGGATAAGTATATCCAGATCAGTCTGGGCGGCGATGAGACCATCTATCAGCCCGGCGACACCATTGTCGACACCGAATCCTCTGTCGATCTCGAATCGCTGATCTCCAAGTTCGCCTTCGGGCAGGTCAACAAATAACATCGGTGCATTATGAATCGGATGACGAATCGTTTGCCAGCCATCGCCCTGCTGCTTGTTCTGGTGCTCACCATCTGGGGGCTGGTTTCACCGGCGCATGCCAAGGTCGATTTTCTCAGTGACGAGGTGTACGACGAGGCAGCCGCCAGCAGGGTCGCCGATCCCATCGAGCCGGTGAACCGGGTGTTTTTCACCGTCAATGACAAGGTTTACCTCTGGGTAATCGAACCGGTGGCCACCGGCTACAGCAAGGTTATGCCCGCCGATATCCGCACCTGCATTTCCAATTTTTTCTATAATCTCGGTGAACCGGTCCGTTCCGTCAACTGTCTGCTTCAGGGTAGGTTCCGCGATGCCGGCCGCACCCTTGGCCGGTTCGCCCTCAACAGTGTGTTCGGCGTCTTCGGTCTGGCCGACACGGCAGCAAACGAGTTCCACCTGCCGCCGGTGTATGCCAGTCTCGGCCAGACATTTTCCGTCTGGGGAATCGGTGACGGTTTGTATCTGGTCGTTCCCCTGCTCGGTCCTTCCACGCTCCGGGATTTCACCGGCACGGTCGGCGACGGCATCGCCCAGTCGACCTATACCCCTTGGAACGATGACGGACTGACCACGGCCGGCGTTCAGGGCGGACGGACGGTCAACCGCACCTCACTCCACCTGGGCGAGTACGAAGAGATCAAGTCCCTCAGCTTCGATCCCTACATCGCGTTTCGCAACGGGTATTTCCAAATGCGCAGCAAGCAGTACAACAACTCCGGCGCAACAAAGTAAGGTATTAAACGGCGCAGAGCCGAACTTAAGGTGCATGCTATGATACGAACATTCCTGCCGGCGGTGAGGACGATCATGGTCCTCCTTGTTGGTGTCGTCATGCTGCTGCCGCGTCCCGCGGCTGCAGCAGTTCCTGATCCCACCGAGCAGTTCAGGCCGTTTCTGGACAAAGTGACCGAGACCCTGGCCGATCCCGGCTTGAAATCGCTTTCAAAACCGGAGCAGAGTCGCCGGATCATCGGTGTTGTGCGCGAGCGCTTCGACTTTCGCGAGATGAGCAGGCGGGTGATCGGGCAGCAGTGGCGCAACCTCTCCGAACAGGAACAGAACAACTTCGAGGCCCTGTTCACCCAACTGCTCCAGTATGCCTATGTCGGTAAAATCGATGAGTATTCCGGTCAACAGGTCCAATTCACCCAGCAGCGGATCAGGGGTGACCGGGCTGAAGTACAAACTCTGCTGGTCGATAAAAACAGGTCGATACCGGTCTCCTATATCATGCTGCTGCGCGACGATCAGTGGATGGCCTACGATGTGATCGTCGAAGGCGTCAGCCTGATCCGAAACTACATGGAACAGTTCAGCGAAATTCTCCGCAAGGACGGGTATCCCGGCCTAGTCAGGCAGATCGAGGAAAAGATCACCCAGTTGGAACAGGAGATCAAGAAAAACTGATCACCTGAAGGTTCCGTCCCTTTCCGCCGTTCTCTGCCACACCCTCCGTTAATCCGGAACAGTGGTGTGTGGCAGTGCCTAGTTGGTTGCGCCTAAATGCTCCACGTCTTTCTTTTTGCTTGGCGATGACCATTCTTTCCTGTATATTTGTCCGCTTGCACAAAAGGGAAGGGTTAATTGTCGAGATGCGGCGCAGATGTTGATTCGATTCAACGAAATATCTCCTTCGGGCAGTCATTACGAGATCCGGAAAATAGACGGGCTCGACATACCGCAGGAATGCACCGTGTCTGGACCGGTAGAGGCCCGTTGCACACTGACGCGCAAGGGAGAGGGCAAGGTGGAATTGCACGGTCGGCTTCAACTGACCCTGGAGTTGGTTTGCGACCGTTGCCTTTGCTCATACGGAAAAGAAGTAGATATCGACCTGCATCTGCTTTTCGAGGTGGACGCCATCGATTCCTGGCGCGTCAAGGATCTGGAGTATAAGATTCCCGATCTGGACACCATCCTTCTCGATGAACCCGAGCTGGATCTTGACGATATCCTGCGCCAGCAGGTGCATCTTGCCCTGCCGATGAAAAAACTCTGCTCTGAAACGTGCAAGGGGATATGTTCCCGTTGCGGTGCACATCGCAACCAAGTGTCCTGCGGTTGCCCTGAGACCTCGACGGAATCTCCCTTTGACGTTCTCTCCCGCCTCAAGAATAAGGCATAATCATCCGGCTTGTCCGGTTTCAAAAAAGAAGCCGGTTGACCGATTCCGGTTTAATGGAGGAAGACAATGGCATTACCGAAACGCAGACATTCCCATTCACGGACAAGACTTCGCCGTGCGCACGATGCCCTCAGCAAGCCGAGTGTCGGCCAGTGTTCCGAATGCGGAGAGCCGAAGATGCCGCATCGGCTGTGCGGCGGCTGCGGTATGTACAAAGGACGCAGCGTGATCCGCCTCGAGGAAAATGTGAACTAGGCACAGCCGTGAAGATAGCCCTGGACGCCATGGGTGGCGACCGGGGGTCAGAGATGGCGATCCAAGGTGCCCTGGCCGCGGTTCGGGAGAGGCGAGATCTCCGTGTCATCCTGGTGGGCCCCCGCACACATCTCGAGCAACAGCTTGCCGACTACACAACCGGCGATGACGATATCCTGGAGCGCATAGTCGTTCATCACGCCGCCGAAGTCATCACCATGGATGAATCGCCAGTCGAGGCGGTTCGCAAGAAGAAAGAAGCAACCGTCATGGTCGGTTTCGACCTGGTGAAGAGCGGAGAGGCCGATGCCTTGGTTTCGGCGGGAAACTCCGGGGCCACAATGGCGGCGGCGATCAGAAAACTCGGCAGACTCCCCGGAGTTTCCAGGCCGGGCATTGCCAGTTTTTTTCCGACGGTGAAAAAGCCGGTGATGCTGATGGATATCGGCGCCAATGTCGATTGCCGGCCGCAGCATCTGTATCAGTTTGCGGTGATGGCTTCTTCCTGTTCCCGGTTGCTGCTCAATTTTGATCGGCCCCGCGTCGGCTTGCTCTCCATCGGCGAGGAAACCGGCAAGGGGAACGCCCTGGTCAAGGAGACCTACGATCTGCTCAAGCAGAGCCCGCTCAATTTCATCGGCAACGTAGAGGGGCGCGATGTGTACAAGGGCGACGTGGATGTGATTGTCTGCGACGGCTTTGTCGGCAATATATCCTTGAAAATCAGTGAAGGTTTGGCCGAGGCCGCCATGCTGATGCTCAAGAGGGAGATCATGAAAACCTGGCGCGCCAAGATCGGGTATCTCCTCATCCGGGACGCGTTCGCCGGATTCAAGAAACAGGTCGATTATGCCGAATACGGCGGCGCGCCGCTGTTGGGCATTGACGGAACCGGCATCATCTGCCATGGCGCCTCCAACGCCGTCGCCATCCGAAACGCCATCGAAGTCGCAGCAAACATGGTGCGCCACCGAATCAACGAGGCAATAGTGCGGGCCCTCGGCGAGCACACGGCCTGAATACAGGATGTTCATGACAAAAGCTGTTATTCTCGGCACCGGATCCTGTCTTCCGGAACACACACTCACCAATGCCGAACTCGAGCGGCTGGTCGACACCTCCGACGAGTGGATCACCTCTCGAACCGGTATCCGCAACCGGAGGATCGCCGGCAAGGGCGAACAGAATTATCAACTGGCCACCAAGGCGGCACGCAGGGCCTTGGCCGTCACCGGGATCGACCCTGAAGAGTTGGGATTGATCGTCGTCGCCACCATCTCGCCGCACATGATCATGCCCTCCACCGCCTGCTTCGTCCAGGCCGAGCTGGGAGCGGTGAACGCGTTCGCCTACGACATCAATGCTGCCTGTGCCGGTTTCACTTACGGTCTGGATCTGGCCAGCGCCTACATTCAAAGCCGTCCGGACATGAAGATCCTGCTGATCGGCGCGGAAACCCTGTCTGCCCGGGTCAACTGGGAGGATCGCAACACCTGCGTGCTGTTCGGCGACGGTGCCGGTGCGGTGGTCGTGGCCGGGTCCAACGACGGCCGAGGGGTCTTCGGCAGCAATCTCCGCTCCGACGGCAAGTTGTGGAATCTGCTCTACATGGACAGCCCGCAAAGCCTCAACCCCGAATTGCAGCGTGACGAGTGGCAGGGTGCCCATATTCGGATGAACGGTGGCGACATTTTCAAGCATGCCGTCCGACTGATGGAGGACGCGGTGACCTCCCTGCTCCGTAAACACGATCTTACAGTCAACGACGTCGGCTTGATGATCCCCCATCAGGCCAACATCCGTATCCTCAACAACCTGCGCGAACGGCTCGGTATCTCCGAGGAGAAGGTGTTCGTCAATCTCAGCCATTACGGCAACACCTCCGCCGCCTCCATTCCGATCGCCCTCGACGAGGCGCATCGGCACGGTCGGTTGGTACGGGGTGATGTCGTGCTGTTATGTACCTTTGGCGGCGGCCTCACCTGGGGCTCTCTGCTCATGCGTTGGTAAGACACAAAGGAGCCTGCTTGTGGATTATTTTTTCACCGAACAACAACAGATGATCATCGACACCGCCCGGGAGATCACCAATGAAAAGATCATTCCCATCCGGGCAGAACTTGACGAAAAAAATCAGTTCCCCCGGGAAATTCTCGAGGACATCGCCAAGGCCGATCTGTTCAGCATCTTTGTGCCCGAGGAGTACGGTGGCCTGGGCGGGGGCTGTTTCGATATTGTTCTTGCCATGGAGGAGTTGGCCCGGGGTTGTGTCGGTGTGGCCACCAGTTTTGCCGCCAGCGCTCTGGGGATTTTCCCGGTGATGATTGCCGGCAGCGACGAGCAAAAGCAGAAATATCTGCCCGACATCGCCAGCGGCGCCAGGTGGGCCGCCTTCGGGCTCACCGAGGCCAACGCCGGCAGCGACGCCTCGGGCATTCGCACCACCGCCGTCGAGGATGGAGACCATTGGGTACTCAATGGCACCAAGCAGTGGATCACCAACGGCGGCGAATCGCAAATTTATACCATCATCGCCATGACTGACCCCAGCAAGGGCCCGCGCGGTGCCTCGATCTTCGTGGTCGAGGAAGGTGATCCTGGCTTTTCCTACGGCAAGAAGGAGGACAAGATGGGCATCCGCTCCTCCGCCACCCGTGAACTGATCATGAAGGACTGTCGCATTCCCAAAGACAGGCTGGTGGGGCGAAGGGGCACCGGTTTCATCACCGTGATGAAAACCCTGGATATGTCCCGGCCGGGCATCGCTTCCCTGGGTATCGGCCTGGCCCAGGCGGCCCTGGATGAAGCCGTGATCTATGCCAAGCAACGGGTCCAGTTCGGCAAGCCCATCATTGCCTTCCAGGCCGTCCAGCACATGCTCGCCGACATGGCCATTCAACTGGAAGCCGGGCGTGCCCTGGTGTATGCGGCGGCCAAACACATAGATAACCATCCCAAGGATATGTCCAAGGCGTCGTCGATGTGCAAGGTGTTCGCCACCGACATGGCCATGAAGGTGACCACCGATGCGGTCCAGGTTTTGGGCGGATACGGGTACATGAAGGAATATCCGGTTGAAAAGATGATGCGCGATGCCAAGATCCTCCAGATCTACGAAGGGACCAACCAGATTCAACGCA
>JAUWAH010000395.1 GCA_030602145.1 Desulfobulbus sp. | reverse complement strand
CCCGGTGCCGAAGCGCTGCGTACCCGTATCGAACAATCCTACCAGTTGGCTCAATCAGTGGGTATCTCCCCCCGGAAAGAAGACCCTTTCGAGCCACCTCCAGAAAAACCATCCTCCCCACCACAACCGCCACCGGTGCGTGCCAAGTCCAAGGGGTTCAATCTGGTCACTGCCGTCCCCTTCAAACCCATTGTGGCAGCCATCTGCCTGTTGGCCATCGTCATCGCTGCCATATCCCTCTATTTCAAAGACCAGAATACCCTCAGTCAATCCCAGGCCAGCCTGTTGAAAGGTCAGTTGCTCATCGACAAGAAACAATTCGACAGCGCCCTGGAATCCCTGGAGAACGCCAGGAGCGTCCTTGCCAACCTGACCGTCCTTCGTTTTCGCAAGGGGGCGCAGGAGAAGACCATCAACACCCTGCTCAACTCCCAGGACTTGCAGGAAGGGCTCAAGGGGCGGGTTCTTTTCCAGGGCGAGTACATTTCTTCCTCCTTAGCCGCAGCCCAGGAAGAACTGACCAACCTGACCGAACGGGCCCAGTCGGTCGCCGCCCAGAATCAACTGGCCGAGGCGCTCACCCTCTACCGTCAGGCACTGAAATTTGCTACTGACAACAACTTAGCCAAGCAGCAGGCGGCCCTCAACGAAATCATCCAGTCACTGGAACTGCGCCACACCCTGGCCATTGCCGAACGGGCTGAACAGGAGAAGAACTGGGACGCTGCGGCTGAGGCCTATCGCAAGGCCCTGACTCTGTCGGGTAATATCAAGAACCTGGGCACAGCGAGCGACATAACCCACAGAATGACCGCCGCTACCTTTCGCCACGAACTCGATCAATCGAGGAAAGCCTTCACCCAGTCACAGTGGCGAGAGACCATCAAGTACCTTGAACAGGCCCAACAGGCCATCAATGCCAACCCCAACGTCGTCACGGCCAAGGAACGTCAAGACCTGCATCGACTCTTGGTCAACTCCCGGTTGTATCTGCTGCTGTCCACCGCCAGGGAGGCCTACCAGCAGAAGAACTGGTCGCAGGCCATTGAGGACTACCAGGGAGCCCTCAACCTGTTGGCCAGCGAGCCTGAATCAGCTGAAAACATGCATGGCGAATCGCTTGGCAAGATAGAGAGGACTCTGTTGCTGGTCAAGATTGCCCAGCTTCAGGAACTGGTCCTTGTCGCCGAGGGCAAGGGGGATACAGCAGGAGTACTGGCTCACTGCCGGGAGATCCTGCGGTTGATCAAGACCAGCAACCATCAGGATGACCCGGCAGTCAAGACCGTTTTCCAGAAGATCAGTGAAAAGATAGAAAAACAGCAGGAACTTATCCTCCAGAACGAAAAAATCGCCTGGCTGGAAGAGCATTTCGAGGAGATTTTTCGAGCCAACTATCCCACCTTCAGGGGATCCAAGCTCGTTCAACCCAAGGCGACTTTCCTCAGGAAGTCAGGGAACCGGCTGATCTACTCCCTCACCTGCGTGGAGAGAAGCCAGGGGAGTTCATCGAAACTGGAATTGAACTACCAATTCGACACCGCAACCGGAAAATGGTCGGTGTACCACGACTAAACCCACCCTCGGCCGGCACCCCCGAATGGCCGCTAAATCAAAAAGCGGAACTCGCCTTTGCCCAACAGATCGTGCAAATGCAGAATTCCTTCCAGACAGCCCCGATCATCAACCACCGCCAGGACGGTGATTTCATGCTGCTGCATGATACTCAAGGCATCGGCGGCCATCATCGAATGAGGAATGGCCACCGGATCTGGCTTCATGCCCGCCGTCAGCGACGTTGCGTCGATATTGAAGCCCGATGAAAGCATGCGTCGGACATCCCCGTCGGTGATGATGCCCGCCAGCCGGCCGTCGTTATCCCTGACAAATACGGCCCCAAGATTTTTTCGGTTCAACTCGGCGATAGCCGCCACCAGGGAGGCTTCGCTGCCGATCACCGGCACACGGTGACCAGTCAGCATGACTTCACGTACCGCCACCTTAAGGCGCTCCCCCAGACTGCCGCCGGGATGATTACGACGGAAATCCTCGACACGAAACTGCTTCCTGTTCAACAGGGCCACCGCCAAAGCGTCTCCCATCGCCAGAGTGGCAGTGGTCGAGGATGTCGGCGCCAGGCCAAGAGGGCACGCTTCCTTTGGCACTTGGACATTCAGCGTCACCACCGCATGCCGGCCGAGGGTGGACCCGGGGTTACCGCACAGGGCGATGATCTGGATACGCCGCTCCTTCAAACTGCCCAGGAGTCGATTCAATTCGGCGGTTTCTCCCGAATAGGAAATAGCCAGCACAACATCGGATGGCGCGACCATGCCAAGGTCACCGTGCATGGCTTCCACGGGGTGGAGGAACACCGAAGGGGTCCCAGTGGAATTGAGTGTCGCCGATATTTTCTGGCCGACCAGACCGGACTTCCCGATGCCGGTCACCACCAGGCGGCTGGGGCAGGCCATGATGATATCGATGGCCCGCTCAAATTCCTTGCCAAGATTGTCGCGGACAGCCAGGATGCCCTCAGACTCGGTGGTCAACACCTCTTTTGCCAACTCAACACTCACTCAATATCCTCCAGATCAACAACCAAGCGCCCCTTACTCCGGCCACCCAACATGGCAACGACTTCATTGTCCACCTGAGCCAGGGGAACGGTCCGAGTGACGCGATCCAATCCGTCCAATCTCCATTCTTTCGCCAGTTTGTCCCAGATGACAAGCCGTTTGGCCATGGGACAGTTGGCTGAATACACACCGATCAAATGCACGCCGCGGAGGATAAAAGGATAAACGGTCAAGGGCAGGTCTCCGGAGGCGGCATTGCCGCAGCAGGTGACCACGCCGTTAAAACCGGTCCTTTTAATCGCGGTGGCTAGAATGTAGCCCCCCACGGTATCAACGACTCCGGCCCAACGCACCGGCAAAAGATGTTTTTCACCGCTATTCGCCAGTTCCTGACGATCGAGAATTGTTGTAGCCCCAAGGGCATGCAGATAGGCATGTTCTCCAGCCTTTCCTGTGGCTGCAATCACCTCGTAGCCAAGTTGGTGCAGGAGCAGGATGGCCACTGTTGCCACCCCTCCCGTTGCCCCGGTTACCAGGACTGGTCCGCCATCAGGGAGCACCCCGTTGTGTTCGAGATGCATGATACATTGCGCAGCGGTGAAGCCCGCTGTGCCGATCTGCATGCATTCGA
>JAUWAH010000321.1 GCA_030602145.1 Desulfobulbus sp. | reverse complement strand
GCTTTTGCAAAAAGACGGTTGAGTCATTCCCGAGGTAGTCATCGGGAATCCAGTCCTGGAAAAATCAATGAGTTCTGGATTCCCGCTTTCGCGGGAATGACGAAAAAAACTCGTCAGCAGTTCATTTTGCAAAAGGCTCAGGCGAATCATTTCTCTCCCTGCCACTGGTACAGAATGGGCAGACGGTAGAGAAGAAACCGATAGACGATGAAATAGAGGGCAAAGATGGTGACGGTCACCCATATCTCCTTCCAGTGCGGAATCTCCTGATAAAGTTGCCAGTTAAAGCAGATCAGGGCGGTGTTGAGCCGATTCCAGACGATGCCGAGCACGCTGATCAGGGCGGCCCAGCGCACCATGCCCACCAGCCGGTGCTTGACACCGTAGGCGAACAGGATCATCGGCAGCACCACCGCCAGCGCCATCTCCAGCATGAAATACTGACCCCAGCCGGTGAGCAGATAGGGCCAGTCGTTGTCATGGGCCACGCCCACCAGTTTGATCACCAGGTAGGTAATCAGCGCATAGGCGCACCCCTTGCCCAAGCCCAGGGTGCACTGGTCGACGTTGTCGAGAAAACGGCTGTCGCAGCGCCAGGTCATGTATTTCTTGCACAGGGTGCTGGCAACGATCACCATCGACAGGCCGGCGAAGATGGCCGAGCAGAAGAAATGGATCCATTGGAAGTTGGCCGACAGCCACAGCGGGTGGACCTTGGTGGGCGCGTAGGTGAACAGTGCCCCCAGGGCTCCCTGGTGCAGGGTGGAAAGGATAATGCCGGCGATGGTCAGGCCGATGGTGATCGACTTGACGAACCGCTTACCCTTGAGCCAGCCGATCCATTCGAAGTAGGCCGTGGAGACCTCGGCGATCTGCACCGAGAGATAGGTGGCCACATGCCAGGCAACGAGGAAGAGGACCGCCGCCGGTCCCAGTGAAACGAACATCGGATAATAGAGCCGCCAGGGCATGCCCAGATCGACCTCGAGATAGACGACGGCGAAAAAATAGCCGAGCAGGCCGTTGAGCAGTGCCAATCGTTCAATGGGGGCAAAATCCTTGCGACCGAAGATCTCCACCGTGGTGCCGAGCAGAAACCCGGAAGCCGACAACGGCACCATGCCGAAGAGACCGAAGCCGAGGAACAGCCCCCAGGGATAGTCGTTGGAGGCGTGGGTCACGCTGTCCAGGCCGAAGATATAGCGCTGGAGGATGATCGGCACGCCAACGGTAAGAATGGCGATCAGCACCCAGTTGACGGGGTTGCGGACAAATTGGGCCTTGTATTGCTCCTTGGTCAGCCCCAGCCACAGTTTCTCTTTGATGGTCCAGAGGCTCCCGTTCGGCTTGAGATGGGAGACAATGGGGGATTGCTCTTTGACGTTGCTATAGGCATGCATGGCTCAGACCTCTGTCTTGGTGGGTTTTTGTTGTTCCATTCGGTCTTTTCTGGCAGCCAACAGGTGGAACCCGGCGAACAGCGCCGGCCAAATGGTCAACACCATGGGAACGATGGCCAGGAAATCCTTGACGTAGTTGAGAATGGGCTCCTTGGGGACCGTGGTGTCAAAACCGGCCTGGGCGAAGGGAACCGGGGAAAGATACATCCAGGCTGTGCCGCCCGCCTCGTGTTCGCCGTAGATGTGGTCGATGTAGGTTCCCGGGTTTTCGCGGATGCGCTGCCGGCCCATGGCCAACAGGTCGGATCGGCGACCGAAGGTCAGGGCCTCCTGCGGGCAGGCCTCGACGCAGGCCGGGGGCAACCCCTTGGCCAGACGGCTGTCATGGCAGAAGATGCACTTCATGATCCGGGGATCAAAGGCGCTGGAGTAGCGAAAGGCAGGTATGTTGAAGGGACAGGCGACCATGCAGGTCCGGCAGCCGACACAGACATCCGGATTGTAGATCACCGCTCCTTCCGGGGTCTTGGTGTAGGCGTTGACGAAGCAGGAGGTCAGGCAGGCCGGCTCCTGGCAGTGGTTGCATTGGATCTTCCGGAAGAGGGGGTGCTCGCGGCCGGGGATGTCATAGCGATTGACCACGGTGTAGCGGGTCTCGTCGGGCCGCCGTTTCTGGCCGTGGTGAAGTTCGTCGAAGACCGAGAAATCGTTGAAGGGCTTTGCCGGGGCGGGCAGTTTCTGTTCCATGTTGCAGGCCGCCTCGCAACTCCTGCAGCCGACGCAGCGGGACAGGTCGACCAGCACGCCCATGGCGTTCGGATACCCCTCGAAGCCCGCCCCTTCGGTTTTGTTGGCCAGGGAAACGGTCGCCGCGGCGGTGGCTGCCAGGCTGCCCCGCAGGAACCTTCGCCGGTTGATCAGTGTATTCATGCTCGTTCACCTCATGTTGAGTGTTGGATAGGATGATCGCTTCAGGGGGCATTGCTGCCCTTTGCCGCCGCCTTGCCATGTTCTGTGTCCTTGACATGGAAGAAACGTTTGCCGGCCTCGGTCATGGCATGGCAGGCCTCGCAATGCGAAGGGACGTTCATCTTCGCATGGCAGGGGATGCAATTGAGATGGTAGGCTCCCTTGAGGCCCGGCTTGTCGATGTGGTAGAGATTGGGGTTGCCGGCCGCCGTGACCTGTTCGGGATAGAACTGTTTGCTGGTGTGGCAGTCCTTGCAGGAGACGACACTGGCCTCCGGCGAATGGGCATGGCAGCGGATGCAGTTCGGATCCATGTCCTGGTGACCGGTGGTGTGGTGGTGGCAGTCCTTGCACCGGGCCATTCTGGCATGACGGACATGACTGAAGCGCACGGGTTCGTACAGGTTGGTCAAGCTGTCGATGGTGATCGTTTCCGGCGCGTCATACTGGTCCATGGCCAGGCCGTGGGCCGGCATCGTTGCGGCCAGCAACGCGGCCACGGCGGTGCACACGGCCCGTGTGGTTCGTTTCATTGGATGTCCTCCGTCTGTTGAGAATGATTTTTCCTGAATATTTTTCTTCCGTTTTCGATCAGTTGTCGCTCAAGTTCCCGTTCTCTGAGGTAGCTGCGGTAGACGATGTCGACCTCCTCGGCATCCATGGTTTCGTTGAGCAGCAGGGCTTCGGCGAACATGTGCAGAAACCGGTTGTGCTTGTTCAGGAGTTCGGCGGCCTGGTTGGAGCAGTCCTCGATCAGCCGTTTGATCTCCCGGTCGATGCGGCGGGCGATCATTTCGCTGTGCGGTCTGGATGGGCCGTTGTCACCGAGAAATCCCTCGCTGCCGCGGCGGTAGGCCACTGGCCCGAGTTCGTGGCTCATGCCCCACTCCCCCACCAGTCGGGCGGCGATCTCCGTGGCCTGGAGGATGTCGTTGCTGGCACCGGTGGTCAGCCGGTTGAACACCAGGGTTTCAGCGGCCCGCCCCCCCATCAGGATGGCGATCCGGTTGAGCAGGTAATCGCGCGAATAGGTGAGCCGATCGTCCAGGGGGACCTGCTGGGTCAACCCCATGGCCCGGCCTCGGGGTATGATGGTGATCTTGTGCAGGGGATCGGTTTCCTCAAGCAGCAGACCGACAATGGCGTGGCCGGCTTCGTGGTAGGCGGTGAGGCGGCGGTCCTGTTCGCTGATGGCGATACTCTTGCGCGCCAGGCCCATGACGATCTTGTCCTTGGCCTCCTCGAAATCGGCCATGTCCACCGCTGCCTTGTTGCGCCGGGCAGCCATCAGGGCGGCCTCGTTGACCAGGTTGGCGATTTCGGCCCCGGAAAAGCCGGGGATGGAGCGGGCAATGGCCGGCAGGTCTATTTCCCGGGCAGTGACGATTTTCCTGGCGTGCACTTCGAGGATCTTGAGCCGCCCCTTGACGTCGGGCAGGGAAAGGGTGATCTGGCGGTCAAAGCGGCCGGGCCGCAGCAGGGCCGGGTCGAGGATGTCGGGCCGGTTGGTGGCCGCGATCAGGATGACGGTGTCTTCAGTGCCGAATCCATCCATCTCGACCAGGAGGGCATTGAGGGTCTGGTCGCGCTCGTCGCTGGCGCCGCTGCTTTGGCCGCCGGAGCGTCGACCGCCGATGGCGTCGATCTCGTCGATGAAGATCAGGC
>JAUWAH010000237.1 GCA_030602145.1 Desulfobulbus sp. | reverse complement strand
CCCACGAGACGGTCCGCCTGACCACCCTCGACACCATGCTGGAAGAGGAAATCGGCATGCAGACCACGGTCATCATCGGCAACTCGCAGACCTTTGTCTGGCGGGACAAGATGATCACCCCCAGGGGCTACAGCCGCAAGTATGGGTTGTGAGCACCATAAACGCGCCCGAATGGTATCCATAACGAGGAATGCGCCATGCCGTATGTGAACATCAAGATCACCAGGGAAGGGGCCACATCGGCGCAGAAAGCAGCTCTCATTGCCGGGGTGACCGAGTTGCTGCGTGATGTCCTTGGCAAGAATCCCGCCACCACGGTGGTGGTCATAGACGAGGTGGAAACCGATAACTGGGGCATCGGCGGAGAGCAGGTGACCCTGCGCAGGCAAAGGGAACGGCCGTAAACGAAGCGGGAGAGGCCCGACATACGAAGAAAACCCGCCCCGATTGAGGCGTGGGGCGATATCCTCCTGCACCATGGACGAGAGGGAGACAGACCATGCGATTTGTGATCATCGGCGGCGATGCCGCCGGCATGAGCGCGGCCAGCCGGGCCAAGCGAAACGACCCCGGAGTCGAGGTGATCGTCCTGGAACAGGGCCAGGATGTCTCCTACAGCGCCTGCAACATCCCCTACAACATCGCCGATCCGGAGCGCTCCATCGACGACCTGGTGGTTCGCAGCGCCGAGACCTTCCGCCGCAAGCTGGGCATCGATCTGCGCACCGGCCACCGGGCCGAACGGATCGACCGCACGGCCCGGACCGTCGTCGGCCGCACCAGTGACGGCGCCCCCTTTGCGGTGCCCTACGACCGGCTGCTCATCGCCACCGGCGCTGAACCCGTCCGGCCGCCGATTGCCGGCCTCGACCTCGATGGGGTCTTCGTGGTCAAGAATCTGGAGCACGGCCGGTGGATCAAGACCTATCTCCGTGATCGGCAGGCCAAGCGGGCCGTCATCCTCGGCATGGGCTACATCGCCCTGGAGATGGCCGAAGCCTTTGCCGAGCGGGGTCTGGCGGTCGACCTGATCAAGCCGAGGGTCGGTCTCCTGCCCTGGCTGGACCGGGCCCTGGCCGAACCGGTGCGGGAACACCTCCTGGCCCACGGGGTCGGCGTGCACGACGGCCATCGGGTCGAGCGGATCGAGGCCGTGGACGGTCGGCTGGCGGTGTTGGCTGAAGGGCTTCGCCTGGAGGCGGACCTGGTGGTGGTGGCGGTCGGGGTGACGCCGAATGCCCGCCTGGCCGAGGAGGCCGGGCTCGAACTGAGCATCGGCGGCTCGGTTGCCGTCGACCGCGGCCTACGCACCTCCGATCCGACCATCTTTGCCGCCGGCGACTGCGCCGACAGCTATCATCTGGTCACCGACCGGAAAACCTGGATCCCCCTGGCCCTGCGCGCCAACCGGGCCGGCTGGGCGGTGGCCGACAATGTCTGCGGCGGCCAGGTGACCCTGCCCGGGGTGGCTGGCACGGCGGCGTTCAAGGTCTTTGCCATGCAGGTGGCCCGCACCGGCCTGTCGGTACCGGAGGCCCAGGATGCCGGATTCGACCCGGTGACGGTACAGATCAGGTCGCGTTCGCGGGCCGGCATCTACCCGGGCGCCCAGCCGATCCATGTGGCCATGGTCGGAGATCGCGCCTCCGGACGGTTGCTCGGCGCCCAGATCACCGGCACCGATCAGGTGGCCCACCGGATCAATGCCGCCGCCGTGGCCCTCCTGGCGCGGATGACCGTGGCCGAATTCAGCCAGAGCGACCTTGTTTATGCCCCGCCCTTCGGTCCGACCTGGGACCCGCTGCTCACCGCCGCCAATCAGTTGGTGAAGGTGCTGGCGTCCCCGCAAAGCCCATAAACGGACCAGGCAGGATCGCCAGGGAAGCCATGCCACCGGAGGAGTATTACTTCAAGGAGGGCTGCTTCATCCTCGAGTTGCACAACAGCCCGGACGATCCGACGGTGTCGGTGGCGCGGGCCAGGGTGGAGCCCGGCCGGACCACCCGCTGGCACAGCCTGAGGGACATCGAGGAGCGGTATGTGATGCTGGCCGGCAACGGCCTGGTGGAGGTCGGCGGGGGCGAGCCGCAACCGGTCGGCCCCCATGACGTGGTGCGGATTCCCGCCGGGTGCCGCCAGCGGATCACCAATGTCGGCGCTGTCGACCTCCTCTTTCTGGCGGTGTGCACGCCCCGTTTTACCCTCGCCGCCTATCGCGACCTGGAGGAGGAGCAGCCCGACCGCTGAACCGGTTTACGCCAGGGTCAGGTGGTGGGCTTCGGTCAGGCCGTTGAGCAGCAGGAAGGCGGTGACGGTCACCACCAGGATTGCGCCGTCGGGATGAGCGAGCAGTTCGCCGAGGTGGGGGTGGGCGGCCACCAGACGCTGCCTGGCCCGTTCCCGCCGGTCCGCGTCGGCAATCGGTGCGCAGCTTCCCTCGACGGTGAGGGCCTGGACCCGGGCACGGTCCGTCTCACCGCGGCTGTCGATCAGCAGGCTGACCGCCGGGTTGGCGCTCAGATTGGCATATTTGCGGGTCGTTGTCAGGGTGACCAGGTAGATCTCGGTGGCCTCGTCGTTGGCCGCATAGGCCATGAGCGAACAATGGGGCCGGTCGTCCCGGCTGGTGGCCAGAACGCAGATGGAGTGATCCTTGACCAGTTGCTTGATGACCGCCAGCATGGTGCCTCCCGAGGGACGAGGATGATGGTGAGCAGGGTTTCCGGTCCGTGGTCAACGGGTGCGGCCCGGCTGCGCCTCGGGCACGCGTTCATTTTGCAGTTGACGGAGGCCCGGTGTTCTGGAACGATGAGGCGCAGCACCGTTGCCCGCATTCAACCGCCCCGGCGGACACTCGTCAACCAGATTCCGGAGCGACCGCGACATGGACACCACCAATCCCCTGTTCCTGAACCGGCGCCAACTGCTCAGGCTCCTCGGCCTCGGTGGTGGCGCCCTGGCCGTCGGCCCGCTGCTGAGTGGCTGTGCCGTCAACCCGGTCACCGGCCGCCAGCAGTTGATGATGATGTCCGAAGGTCAGGAGATCGACATCGACCGGCAGCGGTCGCCCTACCAGTTCTCCGCCGATTACGGCGTCATCCAGGACTCCGCCCTGAACGGCTACCTCGACCGGGTCGGCCGGGAGTTGGCCGCCCGCTCCCACCGGCCGCAGATGCCCTTCTCCTTCCGCGGCGTCAACGCGGCCTACATCAACGCCTACGCCTTTCCCGGCGGCTCGGTGGCCGTCACCCGGGGCATACTGGTGGAGCTGGACAACGAGGCCCAACTGGCCGGACTGCTCGGTCACGAGATCGGCCATGTCTGCGCCCGCCACTCCGCCGAGCAGGCGAGCAAGGCCATGGTCGCCAACCTGCTGATGGCCAGCGCCTCGGTCGCCACCAGCGCCGCCGGCTACGGTGGCGCCTCCGACCTGGTACAGAATCTGGGCGGGCTCGGCGCCGGAGCGCTGTTGGCCAGTTACAGTCGCGACAACGAACGGGAGGCCGACGCCTTGGGCATGGAGTACATGACCCGGGCCGGCTACTCCGCCCAGGGCATGATCGGCCTGATGGAGGTGCTGCAACGCAACCGCAGAGGCAACCCCAGCGCCATCGAACTGATGTTCGCCACCCATCCCATGAGCGACGAACGTCTGGCCACCGCCCAGCATCAGGCGGCGTCCACCTACCAGGGGTCCGCCGCCTTTCCCCTGCACCGGGAACGGTACATGGACAACACCGCCGCCGTGCGACGGCTCAAGCCGGGGATCACGGCCCTCCAGAACGGCAGCACCGCCATGGGCAGGAAGCAATATCCGGCGGCCCGGGAGCAGTTTGCCAAGGCCCTGCAGCTGATGCCCCAGGATTATGCCGCCCTGACCATGATGGCCACCTGCCGGTTCGCCCTCCGCGACCTGGAAGGCGCCGAGCAGTCCGCCCTCCGGGCGACCGCAGTCTACCCGACCGAGCCGCAGGCCCAGATGATCACCTCCGTGGTGTCGATCAACCTCAAGAAGTACGACCAGGCCCTCCACCACCTCGGCCAGTACGACCGCCTCCTGCCCGGCAACCCGCTGGTGCTCTTCTACCGGGGATATTGCTTCGAGCAGATGGGCCGCCAGCGGGAGGCCGCCGGCCAGTACAGCCAGTTTCTGGGCAAGGTCCGTTCCGGCCAGCAGGCCCAGTATGCCCATGCCCGGCTGCGAAGCTGGGGCTACCTGCGCTGACCGGCGGAACCGTCGGGGAGGAAGAGATCATGACCCAACGGGTGGACACGGACGTCCTGCACCTTGCCTACGCCGAAAGCGGCCCGGCGGATGGACCGCCGGTGATCCTGCTGCACGGCTTTCCCTACGATATCCATGCCTACGATGGGGTTGTCCCAATCCTGACCGGCCGGGGCGCGCGGGTGATCGTGCCCTTTCTGCGCGGCTTCGGGCCGACGAGGTTCCGATCCGCCGAGACCCTCCGCTCGGGCCAGCAGGCCGCCCTGGCCCACGATCTCCTCGACCTGATGGACCGGCTGGCCATCGACCGGGCCGTCCTGGCCGGCTACGACTGGGGCGGCCGGGCCGCCTGCATCGTCGCCGCCCTCTGGCCGGAGCGGGTACGCGGTCTGGTTTCCGGAGCCGGCTACAACATCCAGCACATCCCCTCGGCCGACACGCCGCAACCGCCGGAGCTGGAGATGCAGCTCTGGTATCAGTACTACTTCCACGGCGAACGGGGCCGGCAGGGCCTGGCCCGCTATCGCCGCGAACTCTGCCATCTGCTGTGGCGGCTGTGGTCGCCGAACTGGTCGTTCGCCGAGGCCACCTTCGCCCAGACCGCCGCTGCCTTCGACAATCCCGATTTCGTCGAGGTGGTGATCCACTCCTACCGCCACCGTTTCGGCCTGGTCGAAGGCGACCCGGCCTATGAGGCCACCGAACAGCAACTG
>JAUWAH010000467.1 GCA_030602145.1 Desulfobulbus sp. | reverse complement strand
CGGATCAGCTGGAATGGTCGGCCCGCCGCGAAATCAGCCGCTTGAAAACGGGGAAACCGGTGTTGCAGTTCCCGAATCCGATCGATCCAGGTGTGGCGACCCTGGGGCCGGACCAAGGGCAGGAGGCCGGCAAAGGCATGGCGGGCATCCCCGGTGATAGCGGCATCGGCCGGTCTGAGCTTGCCGATCTCGGCAGCATCGATATCGACGTGGATCACCTTGGCCGCCGGACAGAAGGCACTGAGCCGGCCGGTGGCCCGATCGGCGAACCGGACCCCGGCGGCGATGAGCAGGTCGCATTCCTCCATGGCCAGGTTGGTGGCCCGGCTGGCGTGCATGCCCAGCATGCCCAGCGACAGTGGATGCTCCGAGGGCAGGATGCCCAGACCCATCAGGGTCATGACCGTGGGGATGGCCGCCAGCTCCGCCAACTGCCGGGCCTCGGCGGCTGCCCCGGCATGGATGACGCCACCGCCCAGGTAGAGGATGGGGCGCTGCGCCCGGTTGATCATGGCCGCCGCCTCGGCAAGGGAACCGGCGTCATCGGGCTGATGGGCGGGGATCGGGCCGACTTCGGGCCACCGTTCGAAGGTGGCCTCCTCGGTGAACACATCCTTGGGTACGTCGATGAGGACCGGACCGGGCCGGCCGGAACCGGCCAGATGCAAGGCCTTGGGCACCACGGTCAGCAACTCCGCCGCCGAACGCACCAGGTAGTTGTGCTTGGTGATCGAGGCCGACAAGCCGTAGGTGTCCACCTCCTGGAAGGCATCGGTGCCCAGCAGGCTGCGGGGGACCTGGCCGGTGATGCAGACCAGGGGAATCGAGTCCAAATAGGCATCGGCCAGGGCGGTGAGGATGTTGGTGGCACCGGGGCCGGAGGTGGCTAGGCAGACCGCCGGCCGGCCGGTGGACCGGGCCATGCCCTGGGCGATGAAGCCGGCACCCTGCTCGTGCCGGGCCAGCACATGACGGATGGCGGTGCTGTCGGCCAGGGCGTCGTAGAGTGGCAGGTTGGCCCCGCCGGGAATGCCGGTCACGGTGCGGAGACCGTGTCGTTCCAGTTGGTGCACGATGATGTGAGCGCCGCTGCGTTTGAGCATGTCTGGTCCTCCTGGTGTGGTTGACGAAAACGGGCAAAAAAAAACCCCCGCCGGCGGGCGCCGGCAGGGGTGCGAGTGCAACTCGGCAATGCTTCCCGCTACGGCGCCCCGTTGGGTACGCGCACGACGACCACCACGCTGACGACGACGAGCGCCGGCAGTGCGTTCAGGGCTGCGATGCGGGAAAAAGTGTTCATGATCATTCCTGGTTGATGAAAACGTTCAGGCGCCAAGGGCGCGATGGTTTTTTGATACCCAATGGTCGGGCGGTTCGTCAAGGGGAATATTGCCCCGCCGGCCCCGGCTGCGGAAATCCTCTCTCGGCGAGATAGATCCTCCTCACCACTGCTCCCAGTGGACGCATTCCGGGTTGAAGCGGGTGCGGGGCTCCTTGATTTCCGCGGGCCAGCCCAAGGCGATGGCCGAGACGGGCAGGATGTTGGCCGGCAGGCCATACAGTCGGGACACCGCCGCGATCCGTTCCTCGCGGGGGTGGATGCCCAGCCAGCAGGCGCCAAGCCCCAGCGCATTGGCGGCCAAAAGAATGTTCTCGATAGCGGCGCTCAGGTCCTGGAGCAGAAAGGAGAGCTGACGATCATGGGCGCGGTCGAGGTCGCCACAGACCACCAGGGCGGCCGCGGCCTGGACAAGCATCTTGCCGTTGGGCAGGCAGCCGGCCAAACTGTTCAGAGCGTCTCGAGAGCGCAGGACCAGGAAATGCCAGGGATCCCTGGCCACCGCCGAAGGAGCGGCCATCGCCGCTTCAAGCAGATCGGTCAGCATGGTTTCCGGAATCTCCCTGTCGGTATATTGTCGGATCGACCGCCGGGAGAACAACAGATCAAGTTGGGGGTTCATAGGCACACCTTCGGAAAAAATGTTGTGATCAGGTCCAGCGGACCGAGCACCCACGGCTGTCGGCAGGTCTCGACCAATGGACGTGGCCTGCGGCATGAACCAGCCCGTGGCGAACCTCTCCTTGTCCCGCAGGAACCACCCTGCCGCCGCTCCGCTCCGCCATCACACCGCGCTTCGCCTTTGGTCGCCCTCGAAACGGCTGCACTGCTGCACATAACAGGCGATGACATCCACCACCGCCTCGGGTGTGTCCACCAGGTGAAAGAGATCCAGGTCGTCCGGGGCGATGGTCCGGTGGGGCAGCATTTCGGCACGAATCCAGTCGAGAAGCCCCTGCCAGTAGCCGCTGCCGAAGAGCACGATCGGGAAACGTCGGATCTTCTTGGTCTGGACCAGGGTCAGGGATTCGAACAATTCGTCCATGGTGCCGAAGCCGCCGGGAAAAATGACATAGGCCATGGCGTAGCGGACGAACATCAGCTTGCGGATGAAGAAGTAGCGGAAGGTCAGGCTGCGGTTTTGGTAATGGTTGGGGTGCTGCTCCCTGGGCAGGACGATGTTGAGCCCCACCGAGGTGCCGCCGGCCTCGTAACAGCCGCGGCTGGCCGCCTCCATGAGGCCGGGGCCGCCACCGGTGATCACCGCCTGAT
>JAUWAH010000060.1 GCA_030602145.1 Desulfobulbus sp. | reverse complement strand
GTGGACAACCTGCGGCAAGGACACTAAGCTGCAAGTCGGCTGATGAACGATTGACTGCTCACGAGGCGATGGTCTTCCGCTGTTGGGAAGCCCTCCGGAACAGCCTGCGGCAGGTTGCCCGGGTTTGCTCTCCGCCGCCTCGCTCTTGCCTCAAGGAAAGGTCATGGGAAGTGAAAAGACCATCGTCAAGGTGCTGCAACGATATATCGAATCCGAACAGTTTTCCCTGCCTGTTTTCGACCCCGTCTCCCTTCGGATCCAGCAGGAACTGGTCCGCAAGGAACCCAATCTCCGCACCATCGAAAAGCTCATCAGCGGTGATCAGGCCCTTTCCAGTAACCTGCTCAAGGTCGCCAACTCCTCCATGTTTGCAGGGTTGGTGGCCACCACCACAGTCCGGTCGGCCCTGGTCAGATTGGGGATGGCGGAGGTCGGCCGCATTGTCCTGACCGACATCAGCAAAAAGGTCTTCAGTTCCCGCGACCCGCAAATTGACGCCATCATGAAAAGGCTCTGGCAACATTCCATGGGGTGCGCTTTTGCCGCCGGGATGCTCTCCAACTGCCTTGATTTCGGCGTCCTGCAGCATGAGGCCTTTGCCGCCGGCCTGTTTCACGATATCGGCAAGCTACTGGTCCTCAAACTGGTCGGAGACAAAAAGCGCGTCAACCAGGCCCTTGCCGTCCCCGATGACCTGCTGATCGGCGCCATGGATCGGCTTCATGCCGAGCAAGGCTACCTGCTGCTCCGCCGGATTCAGATGCCGGAGGGGGTTGCGGTCATTGCCCGCGATCATCATCTGGCAAGCTTCGACCCGGACAACTATATCCTGATTCTGGTCCGCATGGCCAACCACATCTGCCACCGAATGGGCATTGGCCTCAAGCACGACCCCGATCTTGACCTGCTTGCCACACCGGAAGCAATGCACATTCGACTGTCGCCCCCAGAACTTGACCGGGTCGAACAGTTTCTGGCCACCACCTCCGGGCTCTTTTCATGAGGGGGCCTGGGGGCGGGAGGCGCGTTCATACGCCGGAGGCGATGCCGGTCTGAGGGCAAGCGTCAATCGAAGCGATCCTGGCCGAACGCTTCACAAAAAAACGCCGCCGTTGTGGTCATCCATGGGACCACGACGGCGGCGTTGGTGGTTGAGAGTGGCGGCGAGGGGGATGGTTTGGTCGGCTTGGTGCTACTTGCCCGGCGTGGCGGGGCGCCGGTCGCAGTCGAACTCGCCCAGGGGACGCTGAAAGGTGTAGCTGGCCGGCGAGACGACCAAACTCTCCCACGCCTCCTTGGTGTTGCCGCCCAGCGCCGAAAAGGGCGAGGAGACGATGAAGACGGCCAGCCCGGTCAGGGTGGCCACTGCGCCCACCGGCCGGGCGGCAAGGGCATCAGCGGCCATCAGCCCCGGTTCTTTCTGGGGCTTCTTGCCGCATTCCCCGGCAAAACCGGGCGTGGTGTGCAGAAGAGCGATGGCCATCAGTGCCGTGATCAGCAAGCGGATGCTTCTCGTTGAAAGATCCATCGTTCCTCCTCCTGGTTTCGCCGCTTCCCTGTCGGGGTGACAACCCCGGCCCCCATCACGTCCACACTCTACTCCTTCGGGCCGGCGGACGCAAGTCCGCTCATGGTCGCACCAGGGTGGCCACTTCCCGGGCGATGGCCAGTTCCTCGTTGGTAGGGATGACAAACACCCGCACCGTGCTGTCCGCGGTGCTGATGCAGCGCGCCTCCCCGGCGCGCTGGTCGTTTTTGTCCGGATCGAGCCGGACGCCGAAGACCTCCAGCCCCTTGAGCGATTCGGCGCGGACGATGGGGTCGTTCTCGCCGATGCCGGCGGTGAACACGATGCCGTCCACCCGGCCGAGCACGGCCATGAACGCCCCGATGTACTTGCGGTTCCGGTAGGTTTGCACCTCCACCGCCAACCGGGCCCGGACATTCCCCTCGGCTGCCGCCTTATGGATGTCGCGCATGTCGTTCAGGCCGCAGAGTCCCTTGAGGCCCGACTCCTTGTTCAAGAGAGCGTCGATGCTCTCCAGATCCATCCCCTTGTTTTGCTTGAGAAAGAGATGGAGCGCCGGGTCGATGTCGCCGCAGCGGGTGCCCATGACCAACCCTTCCAGGGGGGTCATGCCCAGCGAGGTGTCGATGGAGCGGCCGTTTTCGATGGCGGTCATTGAACAGCCGTTGCCGAGATGGACGGTGATCAGGTTGCATTCGGCGAGCGGCTTGCCCAGCAGGCGGGCGCATTCACCGGCGACAAACCGGTGCGAGGTGCCGTGGAAACCGTAGCGCCGCACCCGATCCCGTTCGTAGAGATCATAGGGCAGGGCGTAGAGAAAGGCGCGGGGCGGCATGGTCTGGTGGAAGGCGGTGTCGAAGACCGCGACCTGGGGGACCTCGGGAAAGATCTCCATGGCCACCCGGATGCCGTCGAGGTTGGCCGGGTTGTGCAGGGGGGCCAGCGGAATATTGCGCCGGATCGCCCCGATCACTTCGGGGGTGATCAGGGTGGAGGCACGGAAATCCTCGCCGCCGTGCACCACCCGGTGGCCGATGGCCCCGATTTCGGAGGTGTGGCAGATCACGCCATGTTTCTTGTCGGTCAGGACCCCGATCACCAGCATCATGCCGCTGTAGTGATCGGGGATCGGTTGCTCGATCACGGTTTCCAACGCATCGCTGCTCCCGGGAAACGAGGTGTTTTTCAGACGACCGCAGACCTCGCCGATCCGTTCGACCAGACCGGAGGCGAGCACCGCTTCGGTCCCTTGCTCGATCACCTGGTACTTGATCGAGGAGCTTCCTGAATTGATGATGAAGAATTTCATGGGTCCTCTGTGGGTGTGCAGCGGTTAATGACGTTTGGCCACCTGGGCCTGGATAGCGGTCAGGGCAACGGTGTCGACGATATCCTGGACGGTGCAGCCCCGCGACAGGTCGTTGACCGGCTTGTTCAATCCCTGAAGGACCGGGCCCATGGCCACTGCGTTGGCGGCCCGCTGCACGGCCTTGTAGGTGTTGTTGCCGGTGTTGAGATCCGGGAAGATGAAGACTGTGGCCTTGCCGGCCACGGCGGAATCGGGCGACTTGAATTTGGCCACCTCGAGGTCGAAGGCGGCGTCATACTGCAACGGCCCTTCCAGGGGGAAGTCGAGACCGCGTTCGGCCATCAGTTGTTTGGCGATGGCGGTGGCCTGCACCACCTTGTCGACGTCGTCGCCGGTTCCGGAGGCGCCGGTGGAGTAGCTGAGCAGGGCCACCCGCGGCTCGATGTTGAAGATCTGGGCCGTTTCCGCCGAGCTGAGGGCGATCTCGGCCAGTTGATGGGCATCGGGATTGGGGACCACGGCGCAGTCGCCGAAGGCCAACACCTTGGACTGGAAGCACATGATGAAGATCGATGAGACCACCGATACCCCGGGTTTGGTCTTGATGAATTCGAAGGCCGGGCGGATGGTCTGGGCGGTAGTGGTGATCGAGCCGGAGACCATGCCGTCGGCCAGTCCCTTGTGGACCATCATGGTCCCGAAAAAGGTGGGGTCGGACATCCGGTCCCGGGCCACGTCCATGACGATGCCGCGATGCTTGCGGATATCGAAATAGGTCAGGACAAAGTCATCGTAATACGCCGAACCGGTGGGGTCGATGATCTGGGCACCCTCGATGTTGAGGTTGAGTTTGGAGGCCTTGGTCCGGATTTCGTCCTCCTTGCCCAGCAGGGTGATCTCGGCGATGCCGCGGCGGAGAATGATGTCAGTGGCGTTGAGAATGCGTTCGCCCATCCCCTCGGGCAGGACGATGTGCTGCTTGTCGCGGGAGGCCTTCTCCACCAGGGAGTATTCGAACATCCGCGGGGTGATCTTGGTCGAGCGCTGGGCAACCACCCGCTTGGTCAGTTCCGGGACGTTGACATACTTGGCGAACCAGCCCAGTGCCGTGGCGATCCGCTTGGTGTCGGTGGGCTCGATGCGGCCGTAGAGTTCGGTGACGCTCTGCACCGTGTCGTAGGTGTGCGATTCGACGAACAGCACCGGCACCGGAATGCCGGTCCATCCCTGGATCAGCCGCTGGACGCTGTGGCTGAGTTCGATGCCGCCGGTGATCAGGATGCCGGAAATGTTGGGATAGGCCGACGAAATCCGGCTGGCCAGGCTGGCGATGATGATGTCGGATCGGTCGCCCGGAGTGATGATCAGGCTGCCCTCCTTGAGGTATTCGAGGAAGTTGCTGATCTGCATGGCGGCCACCAGGTAGTTGTCCACCAGGTTGAGCATGGAGGGCCTGCCGTAGAGGACCTCGGCGCCCAACCACCGCTTGACGTCGTCGATGGTCGGATTGCCCAGGGCCCGGTTCTCCGGAATCACATAGAGGGGATGGGGGCGGCTGAACTGCTCGCGGCACTTGGCGTTGGTAGCGGTATCGCGGAGGAAGGTGTCCGGGGAGCGGTTGACGATGCAGGCGGCGATGTCCACACCCATTTCTTCCAGGGTGTCGATGGTGATCGCCGTGTGGGTGCAGATTTCCTCGGTGGTCTTGTCGCGGCCCGAGACGATGAGCAGCACCGGCGCCCCCAGGTTGGCGGCGATGTTGGCATTGAGGTCGAGTTCGAACCCCGGATCCTTGCCCTGGAAGTCGGTCCCTTCGCAGAGGACGAAATCGTACCGGGATTCGAGCTGCTTGTATTTCTTGAGGATATTTTCGTAGAGGATCTCCTCCTGGCCGGAGGAGATCAGTTGCCGGGCCTGACTCAGGGTGTAGGCGTGGGTTTCGTTGTACTCGAGATCGAGGTTGAAGTACTTGAGGATCAGGTTGAGGTCGTGGTCGACGCGGCCAAAGACATGGTCGTTGATGATCGGCCGGAAAATGGCGATGCGACTGATTTCCTTGAGAATCATCTGCATGGTGCCGAGGATGATGGCCGACTTGCCGCTGCGTTCCTCTGCCGCGGTCACGTAGAGATTGTTTGCCATGGCGATGTTCCTTGTGTTCCTGCCCAAAGGCGGGCAGGGGTCAGGGGCGAATGAATCGGTCCCGATGGGAGCAAGGCTCCTTCGGGACCGAGTGTACATATGTGCTTTGAGTGTAGAGTGTTTACGCGCCGCCAGCAAATCAATTCGCACCAGGTGCGTATCGGGTCGTCGCCGGGGTGCATGCAGCGGACTGGCCGATCAGTCGCGCATCCGCTCGGCGAGGATTTCCACCGTGTGGCGAACCCTGACCGGGGAGCCGTCCTGATCCATGCCGCCGCGGATCTGCATGACGCATCCCGGACAATCCATGGCCACCACCGGGGCACCGGTCTCTTTGATGTTGTGCAGTTTGCGCTGCAGGATCGGCGCCGAGATTTCCGGCAGCTTGAGCGAGTAGGAGCCGCCCATGCCACAGCAGATATCGCACTCGAACATCTCGGTCAGTTGGTAGCCGGCCTTCTGCAGCAGCTCCCGCGGCGGCCCATCGGCATGCAGGGTGCGTTTGAGATGGCAGGAGTCGTGGTAGGTGATTGTTCCCAGTTCCTGCCCTTCCCGGAAGCTCAGCCTGCCTTCCGCCACCAATTTCTTCACCAGGGTGGAGAAATCGACGGTCTTGGCGGCCAACTCCCGGGCCTGGGGCAGCCACTGCCGCTGTCCGAGGCTCTCGAAGGTGGCGATGAACTCGTGGTCCAGGGCCACGGTGCAGGTCGGGCAGGCCGAAACCACGTAGTCGGCCTGGTTCGCCAACAGGGCGCGGATATTGTCGGCGGCGTTGCCGGCCGCCGTCTCGTAGGCGCCGTTGTACCGGGCCGGCGCGCCGCAGCAGGTCTGTCCCTCGGGGAAGAGGACCTCGATACCCGCCTTGTTGAAGATCCTGACCAGGGCCTCGCCCATCTCGGGGTAGGCAAAGTCGATCAGGCAGCCGCCGTAGAACACGGCCTTTTCCTGAAGCCCTTTGGGTTGCTGGATGGTCTTGAAGACATCGCGGAACGGTTTGGCGGCAATCGCCGGCAGGCTGCGGCCGTCGGTGAGGTCGGCCAGGAACATCGGCAGGTGGCGGATGAACTTGGTCCCCCTGGCAAAGGGCTTGGCGGCCACCGAGGCGGCCCGCAGCATTCCGTGGAAGACCCGCCGGTTGTTGACCACCGCATAGATCGATTTCTGCAGCAAGGGCACCCCCTGCTCCCGGACCAGCCGCCGGCGGATCTCCAGGATCAGGGCCGGGATGTCGATCTTGCCGGGACAGACGTCCTTGCAGGCGCCGCACTGGATGCACAGCCCCTGGATATGCTCGGAACTTTTCAGCTCATCGTACCAGGCGGTGAGAATGGTGCCGATGCCGCCGGTGTACACCTTGCCGAAGACGTGGCCGCCGACCAGGCGGAAAATCGGGCAGACGTTGAGACAGGAAGCGCAGCGGATGCACTGCATGGCCTCCTTGAACATCGGATCGGCCGCCATTTCGCTACGCTTGTTGTCCATCAGAATAATGTGCAGGTTTTTCAGGCTGCCATCGCTGTTGGGGGTCTGGCCGGAGATGATCGACACATAGCTGGTCAACAGCTGGGCGGTGGCGCTGCGCGGCAGGGCCTTCAGTATCGGACCGATGTCGCTGAATTTTTCGACCAGCTTCTCAATACCGACCACGGCCACGTGGATCTTGGGCAGGGAAGTCACCAGGCGGGCGTTCCCCTCATTGGTCACCAGCACGATCGAGCCGGTCTCGGCCACGGCCATGTTGCCACCGGAGATGCCCATGTCGGCGCGGAGAAATTTGGGCCGCATCTCATTGCGCGCCACCTTGACCAGGCGGGGAATGTCGGCGGCCAACCGCTCCTCGATCTCTTTGGAAAAGAGATCCGCCACTTCCTCCTTGGTCATGTGGATGGCGGGCATGACCATGTGCGAGGGCGTTTGCCCGGCCAGTTGGATGATCCACTCGCCGAGGTCGGTCTCATTGACCTCGATGCCGGCCTTTTCAAGGAAGGGGTTGAGATGAATTTCCTCGGTGGCCATGGATTTGGATTTGACGATTGACTTGACGCCATTCTCCTGGGCCACCTTGAGGATGTATTCCCGCACCTGGGCCGGGTCATTGGTGCAAAAGACCTTGGCACCCTTGGCTTCGGCGTTCTTCTGAAACAGTGCCGACAGCTCTTTGAGGTGGGAGGCGGCATAGCCTTTCCGCTCTGCAATCGTTGTACGCAGGGCTTCAAAATCGATCCCCTCGTAGGCTTTGGCGCGGTTGACCTTATAGGCCTCGGAGAATTTGCCGAGCGCCCCGGTCAGGTTGGCATTGTGCAGAGCGCGGTCGATGGATGCTTTGAATTCCTGCTGCATCAGTTGGTCCCTCCCAGTTGATCGACAAAGACGATAACAAGCCGTTGCGGCCCGTGGACGCCGATGGTCAGCACCCGTTCAATGTCGGCGGTGCGGCTCGGCCCGGTGATCATGGCGAGATAGCCGATGGTATCGGGCTGAACATCCGCCAGCCATGATTCCATATCGGCTCGAAGCCCTGAGGTGGCGATCAAGGCCACATGGATGAACGGCAAGGTTGAGACCAGACGTTTATCAGCGGCGGTGGCGTCCTGTACCAGGGTGCCGGTGTCGGCCAGGGCCCAGTCAACCTGACTGATGCCGACTTTGGCTCCAGCCGCCCGTTCCCGGGAAACCTCAAAAAATACCCCGCTGACAGCCGCCATCTGCGTTTGGTCGATGGCGCCAAGAAATGGACAGCCGGCAACAACGCAGTACTGGCCATCCTGGTCAGCCACCCCTTCATCGCGCAGAAAGTTGACGAGAAACGCCAAGGCTTCGGTGCTGGTCCCGAAACGGTGTACCTCGGCGCTGACCCCTTCAGCTCTGGTTTTAAATTGCTCGTACATCGCCCCCTCCCCCGGATCCGGGTCCGGATGAAGTAGTGACCGGTCCGCGGGGCCGGCTGTTCCGCAACCACCCTGTCGCCACTGGTCAGTTTTTCAAGTTGTAAAACCAAATTTTTTTGATAGCATATTGTATCATATAGCCCTTTGTCAACATGCCTTTTTAAATACACTGCAAAAAAATATTGACAACTTTTTTGGATTGAGATAACTGGTATTACCAATTAGTAAAGCTGGAAAGAAGGCGCCACTTTCCAGATACCGTCAACCGCCCCGCCCTGGGGTTGTACGTTCACCATCCACGTAAGGAGTATCTGATATGCCCTGGATACAAAACTACACCCCCATTGGGGACAGTCTCGGCATGTCGGCGCTGGTCGCCGCTGTGCCCCTGGTCGTCATCTTCGTCTGCCTGGCGGTGATCAGGATGAAGGCTCATCTCGCTGGCCTGCTGGCCGTCGCCTCCGCATTCGCCATTGCCGTTACCGTCTGGGGCATGCCCGCCCCGCTCGCCGGGCTGGCCTTTGGCCAGGGGGCGGCCTTTGGTCTCTTTCCTGTCTTCTACATCGTGCTCACCACCCTGTTTCTCTACAACATCACCGTTAAGGGCGGCCAATTTGAGATCATCCGCGCCTCCCTTGCCGGCCTCACCGCTGATCGTCGCATCCAGGCCCTGCTGATTGCCTTCTGTTTCGGTGCCTTCATCGAGGGCGCGGCCGGTTTCGGCACCCCGGTGGCCATCGCCGGCGCCACTCTGGTGGGCCTCGGCTTCCGGCCGCTCTACGCCGCCGGTGTCTGCCTGGTGGCCAACACCGCCCCGGTGGCCTTCGGTGCCATCGGTATTCCGATCGTCGCCCTGTCGGCGGTCATGGGCTATGACGATGTTGGCCTGATGAAACTCTCCCAGGCGGTCGGGCATCAGTTGCCCTTCCTCTCGGTGATTATCCCCTTCTACGTCATCGTCATGATGGTTGGTTTCAAGAAGGCCATGGAAGTCATGCCGGCCATCCTGGTCTGCGGCATCACCTTTGCCCTCGCCCAGTTCGCCACCGCCAGCTACCTCGGGCCCTACCTGCCGGACATCACCGCCTCGCTGGCGGCCATGATCGCCCTGGTCCTCTTGCTGCGCGTCTGGCAGCCCAAGGATAATTTTGATGGAATCGTAAAAAGTATTCTTTTTTAACTGGTTAATTTTACGCAAAAAATACCAAAATTATCCTTGCCATTTTTCTCGCATTTTGTTATTATTTCACGCAATATCAATGCAATGCGAGACAACGCCATGTTTCACG
>JAUWAH010000072.1 GCA_030602145.1 Desulfobulbus sp. | reverse complement strand
ACCACGATCGCGGGATCGGGCCGGTCGACAATCTTTTCCACGGCGCCGGCGCTGAACACCCCGATCACAAAAAAAACAGCGACAACGACCAGATAGGAAGAGGGCTCCAGCCGGCTGGCCAAAAACCAGAGAAGTACGCCGACCAGTGAGCCCCAGGTACCGGGAGCCTTGGGCAGATAGCCGCTGCCGGCTCCGGTGGCGATGAACATATAGACTCGGTCCATGGCGATTCAACAGAAAAAACGAGTGAACGTTGAAAGCAAAGGGAGAAGAACTGTCGGTGCCTGGGGTGGTGACTGCGGTTCATCTCTGCCGTCTTCCAGCCCGAGCAGATGGTTCATGGCGGCTCTTCCTGGCTGCAAGGCTGGCGGCAGATGGCATCATAGACCAAGCGCAGCGGGACGTTGTGGGCAAGGGCGGTGCGGCGGCAGACCTCGTATTCGGGGGCGATGAACGTGCCGGCGGGGGTATCGATCTGCTTGGCCGGCAGTTCGCCCCAGGGCGTGGCGACGGTGACCGTCCGGCGGGGCAGGGTCATGCGCTGCTCGCGCCTCAGCCGCAGGCCGATGGTGCTGGTTTCGGTGAACAGCACGGTGGTGATCGCCATGCGGGTGGCCGGCTCGCCTATTACCCGCAGCAGGAATCCGGTCCGCCCCTTTTTCATCTGCATCGGGATCAGGCCGACGTCCAAGGCCCCGGCGTCCATCAGCCGCTCGCTGACATGGGGCCAGAACTCCGGGTTCCAATCGTCGAGATGGGTTTCGATCACCTCGACCTCCTGGGTTTCGACCACCTCGGCGGGGACGCCGAGCACCAGCCGCAGCAGGTTGGGGCGGCCATCGCCACGGGTCATCGAGCCGGCGCCGTAGCCGGTCCGACCAAGCCGCATCGGCGGCATCGGCCCGAAATCGGTGGCCAACTCCCGGACAAGGGCCGCGCCGGTGGGCGTGACCAATTCCTGATCCAGCTGCTCACCGTAGACCGCCACCCCTTCCAGCAGCCGGCAGACCGCCGGCCCCGGCAGGGGGATGGCGCCGTGGGCGCAGTCGATCCATCCCCGGGCCAGCGGCAGGGGCGAACAGATCACCCGGCCGACATCGAGGAAGGCAAATCCGGCCACCGTGGCGACAATATCGACAATGGCGTCCACCGCGCCGACCTCATGAAAATGGATGGCATCGACGGTGGTGCCATGGACCGCGGCCTCGGCTTCGGCCAGGCGGAAGAACACCGCCAGGGAACGATCGCGAACCTGCGGAGGCAAGGCAGCAGCCCGCAACAGGGCGGTGATATCGGCCAGATGACGGTGCGTATGGTGATGATGGCCATGATGGGGCCGATGGCCGCAGACCACCGTTACTTTGGTGGCCGCAAACCCCTGGACTGTTGCCCGTTCCGCCTTCAGGGCGGCACCGGGGAGGGAGAGGCCGGCCAGCACCCCATGGAGGTAGTCTTCCGGCACGCCGGCATCGACCAGGGCGCCGAGCAGCATGTCGCCGCTGACGCCGGAAAAACAGTCGAGATAGGCAATCTTCATGGGTTGATCACCGTGCCTGGCACGATGCGGGTGCCACGCAGACAGGTGGCCGCATCCATCCGCTTCTTGCCCTCGGGCTGAAGACTGCGGATGCGCAGACAGTCGTCGCCGGTGGCAACCAGCAGCCCCTGGCTGTCGGCCCTGCAGATGGTGCCGGGCGGTTCGGTGGCGCGGACGGGAACGACCTCCGGATCGAAGAAACGAAACCGTCTGCCATCGATGAAACCGTAGGCCGAGGGCCAGGGGTCCAGCCCCCGGATCAGGCTGTGGAGGCTCCGGGCGGGGAGCTGCCAGTCGACCAGCCCCATCTCCTTGGTGAGCATGGGGGCAAGGCTCGCCAGGGCGTGGTCCTGGGGCTGCGGCGCCAGTTGCCCCGTCTTGAGCCGTTCGATGGCCCCGACCAGGGTGTCGCCGCCCAGCCGGGCCAGCCGGTCGAACAACTCCCCCGCTGTTTCCTGCGGGCCGATGGGGACAGCGGTGGTCATTAGGATGTCGCCGGTGTCCATGCCGGCATCCATCTGCATGATGGTGATGCCAGTCTCGGCTTCGCCGTTGATCACCGCCCATTGGATCGGAGCGGCACCCCGGTACTTGGGCAGCAGCGAGCCATGGACGTTGATCGCCCCCAGGCGGGGCAGGGCGAGCAGGGCAGGGGGCAGGATCTTGCCGTAGGCGACCACCACCAGCAGGTCGGGCGCCAGTTGGCGCATCTGCTCCAGAACCGTCTCCGTGCGGACCGAGGCGGGTTGGAGCACCGGCAGCCCGTGTTGCTGGGCCTCGACCTTTACCGGCGGCGGACTCATCACCTTGCCCCGGCCACGCGCCTTGTCGGGCTGGCAGACCACGGCCACCACCCGATCCGGCCCGGCCAGGAGGGCCTTGAGCGATGGCACGGCAAAATCGGGCGTGCCCATGAAGACGATCCGCAGGGGGGCGCTCATACCTCTTCCTGGAGGAGCCTCTTCAGTTTCTTCTTGTACAGGGCACGTTTGAGCGAACTGAGGCGATCGATGAACAGGGTGCCCAGGAGGTGGTCCACCTCGTGCTGGATGATACGGGCGTAACGGTCCTCGGCATCGAAATCCAGGACGTTGCCGTCGATATCCAGGGCAGTGACATGGATCTTCTGGAAGCGTTTGACCTTGGAATAGCACTCGATCACGCTCAGGCAGCCTTCGTCGTCGACGACGCTGCCCTCGCCGGCGGTGATCACCGGGTTGATCAAGGTGATGAAGCTGCGTTCGTTGTCGGCGGCGGAGCGGTCGACCACCACCACCTGCCGGGCGACGCCGATCTGGTTGGCGGCCAGGCCGACGCCGGGGGCGTGATACATGGTGTCCGCCATGTCCTCGACCAGGGTTATCAGTTCCTGGTCGAAGTCGGTGATTGGTTCCGCCTTTTGCCGGAGCACCGGATGCGGGTAGGTGATAATTGTTCGTAAAGCCATGGGCGAGGTTCCCGGTGAATGCACACCTTGTTGAAGCAAACAAAGACTTGGTGGTATGTAATCAGTTTGCCGTGGATTGTAAAGGCAGGCGCAGGGCGGCACGGCAGGTAGGGGCCGGTGACGGCTTGTTTTTCGGCGTTTTTTTGTGTAGGGTGCGGGCCGAACTTTTCACGGAGGTTTCATGATCGATCAACAAGCGCTGGCAGCCGGTCGCACCTTGCTGCGGCAACCGGTCCTGCCCCTGGCGGGCATCGTCCAGTTTCTCTATCTGACCGGCGACTTCGCCACGGTGGCAGAGGTCGTCGCCCAACTGTCCGAGGAGATCGAAACCAACTTCGCCCGTTATCCCGATCCGGCGGGCGACCTGCTGCCCTATCTCGATCTGCTCCGTCCCCTGGAAGGGTTGAAGGCCGGTGAGGGACCGGCAACGCTGGTGATCGATCCGGATGGCCGGCCGGTGGACGCCATGACCGCGACCACGGCCTTGGTGACCCAGAACATCCTCACCCGTGAACTGGAGCGGATCAACGGTCTGCTCTGCGCGCCCTGCAACTGCACCCTGTGCTGCGTCGGGCCGGAGGCGGCCATGGCCCAGAGCTTTTTCGAGATCCCGCTGGAGGCGGCGGAGACCGGATTGTTTCCGGTGGATCGGGTCGAGACCGAGACAGCGGCCGGCTTTCGATCAGACGACGAGCCGGTGCTCCTGGTGGATGGCCGTGACTTTTTCGACCGGCCCGATCCGGTCCTGATCCGCTGGCGGACCGGCTGGAGCCTGATCCTGCCCAGGCAGAGCCGCTGCCCCAACCTGGAGTCCTCAGGACGCTGCCGGATCTATCCGGACCGGCCCCTGGTTTGCCGCCGGCCGCAGATTTTTCCCTATGTGGTCGAACCGGCCCCGGACCGAGGACCATCGACTTTTCGCCTGCGCCAAAGTCTGCTGGCGGTCATGGACTGTCCCTATGTCCGGCTTGCGCAGGACGAGATCGCCGCGTATGCTGCGGCCTGCGAACTGGAAATGATCTTTCGTACCAACAAGGCCTGAACATTTTATTCATATCATTCCACTGCCCAGCAAAGGAAACGGTCATGCACTTTACCGCGCTTGCTTGCTTCCTCGGCTCCTATCTTGTGGGTGCCATTCCCTTCGGCCTGCTATTGTCACGCTCCAGCGGCATCGACATCCGCACTCAGGGGAGTCGGAACATCGGCGCCACCAATGTAGCCCGCCTGCTCGGCAAGAAGATGGGCGCCCTGACCCTGGTCGGCGATCTGCTCAAGGGGTTGCTGCCGATGCTGGTCACCGGTCAGTTGCTGGCCGCCTATCCCCGCCGCGACCTGGTCATCGCCCTGTGCGGCGCAGCCACGGTGCTCGGCCACATGTTCCCGGTCTATCTCCGCTTCAAGGGTGGCAAGGGCGTGGCCACCGGCCTGGGCACCTTCTTCTATCTGGCGCCGGTGGCAGCCCTGGGATGTCTGCTGGTCTTCCTGGTCACGGTGTCCCTGTCCGGCTTTGTCTCCCTGGGCTCGCTGCTCGGTTCGCTGTCGATGCTGGTCCTGCTGCTGGTGCTCCAGGTTCCGGCCTGGAAGTTCTGGCTGGCCGCCTTCATCGTCCTCTTGATCTGGGGAAAACATCGGCAGAATATCAGCCGGCTGCTGGACGGCAGCGAGAAGAGTTGGCGGAACAAGGCGAACGGATGAACAGCAAGCAATGGCAGGCCATCGAGCAGGCCAGGGAGGTGCTGGGACTGCCGGAACGGGCAACCCTGGCGGAGATCAAGCGCAACTACCGCCGTCTCAGCAAGCTCCACCATCCGGACGCGGCCCGAGACACCACCGAGGCCGGTGAGCAGATGTACCGGATCACCGCCGCCTACGAACTGCTGATGCGCTATTGCGGTGAATACCGCTTTCCCCTGCGGCGCGACCAGGCCGGCGAGGAGGAGCGGAGCATCTACGACCCCGAGGACTGGTGGCAGGCCCGGTTCGGCGAGGACCCGCTGTGGGGCGGCCGCAAGACCAGGGGTCGATGAGCGCGTTCAGCGGACAAAAGGTTTGCTCGACGGCAGGCTCCGCTCTGGTCGTGAGCTTGCGTAGGCGGAGCAATACTCCCGCACCAGTTGCTTGCGGGCAGGTAAACTCAGCAACCAGTAGCAAGGGCTGAGCATCAGGATGCGGATGGCTTCTTGCGGAGTCATAGCATGCCCTCCATGGCAAATGAGAATGGTTCCCTGCTTACTTATCGGCCCGTAGTTCCCAAATGCTTAGCATGAACGTGTTGGTTCGGGAGGCGGTGCCATGCCGGAGTGCGGACCTTACCTTGTTCGCTGCGGCTGAGCAGCACCAGGTGGTGCGCGCGGACCAACAACCAAAAGACGACCGCCTCCAATCCCATGAGGCACAAGGAGTACGGGAATGCAGATTCCTCAACTGATCAAAGCACGCAGTCCGTTTGTTTCCCTGGAATTCTTCCCCCCGAAAAAACAGGAGGAGTGGCCGGCCTTTCTAAAGGTGGCCGGGGAACTGGGGCAATTGCGGCCGCTGTTTGTCTCCGTGACCTACGGCGCCGGCGGCTCCACCCAGTCCAACACCCTGGAGATCTGCGAACGGCTGATCGAAACCTGCGGCTTTGAAGTCATGCCCCACCTGACCGGGGTGACGGCCGGCACGGACAAGATCGACGGCTTTCTCGACGCGATCAGGCGACTGGGTATCGACAATGTCCTGGCCCTGCGCGGTGATCGGCCCGCCGGCTACACCGGCACCGATGCCGAGCTGTTCGCCGTCTTTCCCCATGCCTCGGACCTGGTAACCCACATCCGCAAAAATCAGCCGGACCTGGCCATCGGCGTGGCCGGTTTTCCCGAGGCCCATGCCGAGGCGCCGTCGTTTGCCACCGACCTCGAGGTCATGCGGCGCAAGGTGGAGTGCGGTGCCGACTTCATCATCACCCAACTCTACTTCGACAACCGGACCTACTTCGACTATGTGGACAGGCTGCGGGCCCTCGGAGTGACCGTGCCGGTGGTGCCGGGCATCCTGCCCATCCGCAGCCTGGCCTCGCTTCGTTTCGTCCTGGAGATGTGCAATGCCCGCATACCCGGCCGCTTGATCAATGCCCTTATCAAGGCCCACGAAGAGGGCGGGCCGGCGGCGGTCTACGAGATCGGCGTCGCCCATGCCCGGGAGCAGATCAAGGGCTTGCTCGACGGCGGCGCCCCGGGTGTCCACCTCTACACCCTCAACAAGGCTGACATGTGCCTGGCGGTCATGGACGGGCTGCTCTAACCTCCGCCTCCCGCAAACGCCGAAGCATCACCCGCACCCGGCCGCCGAGCAGGACGGCGGCTGCGGAGAGCGCGCAGATCAGGCCAATCCAGAATCCCTGGGGACCGGGCTCCATGCCCCCCAGGCCCGCCAGCCCCAAGCCGTAGCCCAGCGGCAGCCCGATCCCCCAATAGGCCAGCACCATCAGCATCAGGGGCACCCGGGTATCCTTGCAGCCGCGCAGGATACCACCGCAGTTGACCTGCATCGCATCGGGCAGTTGAAAGATCGCCGCAAAGAGCAGCAGGGTGGCGGCCAGATCGCGGACCATCGGATCCGGGGTGTACATCCCGGCGATTTCCCAGGAAAAAGCAAGGACAACCAGACAGGTGCAGACAGACCCGGCCAGGGCCAGGACCAACCCGGTGCGGACAATCCGTGCCAGCCGCCCCAGCCGTCCGCGGCCGATGGTGTAGCCGACATGCACGGTCAGGGCCATGGCCAGGCTGTAGGGCAGCATGTAGAGCTGCGAGGAAAAATTCAGCGCGATCTGGTGGGCCGCCACCACCTGGGCGCCCAGTTTGGCGATGAACAGGGCGATGAGGGTGAAGATCGAACACTCGATGAACAGGGCCAACCCCAAGGGCACGCCCAGGCGGAGAAAGGCGGCCGTGGAAGAGGCGCCCGATCCGAACCATGTCCCGGTCAGGGTGAACAACCGGTCGGTGCCCTGGGTCCGGCTTTTTTTCAAGAGGACAGCCATGGCGGCCAGCATGGCCAGTATGGACAGCGTCGTGGCCCAGCCGCAGCCGACACCGCCCAGGGCCGGCAACCCCAGATGGCCGTAAATCAGCAGGTAGTTGGCGACAATATTCACCCCCAGGCCGAGAAACCCGGCAAACATCGACAGCCGCGGCTTGGCGAACCCGTCGCCGCCACCCTTGAGGGCGAAGAAGAGACCGGCAAGGGGCAGGCCCCAGGAAATGGCGAACAGGTAGCGATCGGTGACCGGAATGACCTCGGCATCGACCCCCATCCAGGCCATGAAGGGTCGCATCGACCAGAGCAGCGGCATGAGCAGGCAGCCGGTGATCAGGCCGATGGCCATGCCCTGGCGCATGGACTGTCGCACGGCGGGACCATCGCCCCGGCCGTAGGCCTGCGCCACCAGCGGGGTGACGGCACTGAGCAGGCCGATGAGGAACAGGTAGACCGGGAAGAAGATCGAGGACCCCACCGCCACCGCCGCCAGGTCGACGGCGGAAACCCGGCCGGCCATGACCGTGTCGACCAGACCCATGGCGGTCTGGGACACCTGGGCCAGGACCAGCGGCCCGGTCAGACGGAGCAGAACACCGGCTTCGTGGAGATGGAGGGAGAGGGCGCGCATGGTTTGGTTGGTCTCCGATGCGGGGATCAGCCGCGATCGCTGCCTTGCCGGTGCCGGTCCTGCCGCCGGGTCAGGGTGTCGCCCAGAACGCATCGCTGATCGGGCAAGCGGGTGACATGGTCCCGGACAGCCGGCGGCAGCACCCTGCCCTTGATGGTGAGGATATCGGCTGCCAGGCTGTCGGCCACCTCCGAGGGATTTCTCCCCTGTTCTTCCACCAGATAAGCGAACAGCAGTTCGCTGAGGCGCGGCAGGCCGATCTGCCAGGTGGCGCGGGTGCGGCGGTAGAGCCAGGCGGAAAAGTTTCGGAAGCCGCCGAACACGTCGCCGTCCGGCCAGAGCAGGGGACCGGTGCGCCGGAAGTTGCCGCTGTTGTGGACCAGGTCCCAGAACCGGGCCAGCCGCTTCATCTCCTGCATCTCGCTGAAGGAAATCAGGTCATTGCACAGGATCTCGTAGGGAGGCTCGGGCGAATAGACCATGCCGTATGCCCGGTCGTGGCGGTCGATGGCCGTGCCGGAGAGCTTCTTGAGGATGCCGATCTGGATTTCCCCCCGGGTCAGGGCGGCCAGGGTGTTGAGGTTGTCGCCGAATTGGTCGATGGACTCGCCCGGCAGGCCGACGATCAGGTCGAGGTGGAGGTGGGCGGTGGTCTGCTGGTCGAGGAAGAGCAGGTTGTCACGGATGCGGTCCATGTCGAGCCGGCGGCTGATGGCGGCCGCGGTCCGTGGGTCCAGGGTCTGGATGCCGATCTCGAGCTGAAGGGTTCCGGCCGGAAACCGGGCGAGCCGCTCCTTGACGGCCTGCGGAAAGTGGTCGGGGATGACCTCGAAATGGGCGTGGAAGGGTGGTGTCTTGGCCAGGAAAAAATCCAGGATCCGGGTGGCCGCGGTCGGGTCGGCGTTGAAGGTGCGGTCAACGAACTTGAAGGTGCGGCCGCCCCGCTGCCAGAGTCCTTCCATCTCGCCCAGAAACCGGTCCACCTCAAAGGGTCGAACCCGTTTATCTATCGAGCTGAGGCAGAATTCGC
>JAUWAH010000229.1 GCA_030602145.1 Desulfobulbus sp. | reverse complement strand
GAACTGTCGCGCGGCGAACAACAACGGGTCGCCATCGCCCGCGCCGTGGCCAACAGTCCGGAGATTGTCCTGGCCGATGAGCCGACCGGCAATCTCGACGCCGAAACAACCGCCCGGGTTATGGAACTGTTCCACCAGCTTCACCGCAAGGGAACGACCCTGCTGATCGCCACCCATGATCGCTCGCTGTTCGAGCAGACCCCCCATCGGGTCATTGAACTCCGCTTCGGCCGGATACAATCCCAGCGGGCCGACACGGCCGAGGAATCCGAGCGGGAAGTGGCTGCGCCAATCACGGGGCAGGAGGCGGATCAATGAGATTTCTCGCCGTCGTTCTCCGTCATACCGGCCGCAATATGATGCTGACCTGGAAATCCCAGTGCATGACACTGTTCACCGTGTCGCTGTCGGTGCTCATTTTTTCCTTTTTTTATCTGATCTACACCAATGCCCTCCACATCGGCGAGGAACTCGACGACGACCTACGGTTGGTCGCCTACCTCGACGAGGAGCCGGCGCTTCCTCTTCAGGAGGAATACCGGCGCAGGATTCTCAAGTTCGATGAGATCGAGCGCATCGAGTTCGTCAGCCGGGAGCAGGCCTACAAACGGTTCGAACAGATGCTCGGCGAAAACACCGACGTACTCACCGGCGTGCCCACCGACTTTCTTCCTCCCTCGATCGAGATCTATCCGGTCCGATCCCTGGACAGTCTGTCACGGGTCAAGCGCTTTTCCGACTACCTCCAGACCCTGCCCGGGGTGATCAAGGTCCAGTACGGCAAGGAGTGGATCGAGCGCTTTTACGCCTTCATCCAACTGATGCAGGTCATTATTCTGCTTTCCGGTTTTCTTTTGATCATGACCACGACCTTCATGGTGGCGCACACCATCCGCCTGACACTGTTTGCCCGCCAGCAGGAATTGGAACTGCTCCGCCTGATCGGGGCCACCAACAACTACATTCGTCTGCCCTTCCTGCTTGAAGGCATGTTCCAGGGGGTGCTCGGTGCCGGCTGCGGCATCGGGGCGCTGCTGCTGCTCTTCAACTGGATCTCGCTGCAGTTCGCCGGCCCGACCAGCGTCACCCTGCTTCCCTTCACCTTTTTCGACTGGCCCATCATCCTTGCCATCGTCGCCATGGCAGCCCTGCTCTGCACCGCCGGCAGTTTCTCGGCGATCAGGCGTTTTTTGCATCTGTGAGCCATCACCCATGCCTCGCCGCCTCTTTGTCTGCTGCCTCCTCGCCAGTCTGCTGATCCCGCTCCCCGCCGCCGCCGAGCAGGAGGAGAGCGCTTCCATGCAGGTGATCACCATCGGCAAGCTCCGACAGGAAATCTCCAGCCATCGGTAAAAGCTAGAACAGAGCCAGGAAGAAGAACTTTCGCTGCTGGACTAACTGGCGGCTAATGAGAACAAAATCGGGCAGCAGCGCGCCAAGATCGAAGCCCTGCAAACCCGCCTTCGGGAACAGGAACAGGTGCTCGAGGCCAAGGAGCGGGAATTGGCCGTTGTCACCCATAAAACCGAGGATCTGCGCCGCCATCTGGTCAAACGGCTTCGCTCTTTTTACCTGCTTGGCAAAACCGGACTTCTCAACACTGTCTTTTCCACCAGCAACCTCCCGGACCTGATGGTGGCTGCGGACAGTTTCCAGTCGCTGGTCACCTATGACCAGGAACTCTTCACCGAGTACCGGACCAGCGTTATCGCCATCAACCGGGCCAAGCAGGCCCGCGAACTGGAAAAAACCGTTCAGGAACATTTCCTGGCGGACGCCGACGCCGAAAGCCGGCTGCTTCAGCAAGCTGCCGAGGAAAAATACAGGGTCCTCAAGCGCATCCAAACCGAGAAAGGGTTGTTTGCGCAGGCACTCAAGGAGATGCGCCGGGCCGAAAGCGAGTTGATGGCGACCCTGACCAAAGACGACGGCAAACGCGAGCGCAAACCGGTTGGCTTCCTTGCCCAGAAGAAGAAACTTCCGCCGCCGGTCTGGGGAAAGATCATTCGCCGCTTCAACGAACCCGGCGCCAACGAAGAGGAGACCACCTTCGCCAACGGCATCACCATCCTGCCCCCGGATCGGGCCGAGGTCTTCGCCGTGTACGGCGGCCTCGTCATTTTCGCCGGCCACATGAGCGGCTACGGTAAGATGGTCATCATCGAACACGACCAGCAATATTATACGATCAGTGCCCGGCTTGACGAGATCGAGGTCCTGGAGGGCGATCCGGTCAGGCAGGGACAGATCATCGGCATCGCGGGTACCGGCGACACGCCTTTTGGTCAGGGATTCTATTTCGAGGTGCGCCGCGACGCCCAGCCTGAAAATCCCCTCAACTGGATCCGGCCCAACACCCTGGCCGACCGGTGACCGATTCTTGGCCACCGTTGTTTTTCCACAAGAACCACAATAACCGTTGCCGCGTTCCGCGTTTCCCGTTACGGTGTCATTTTTACAAGGTTTCCGACACGTAGCCGTCCGCCGCGGGTTTCCCCGCGCCGATCCCGCTTGCCGCGGCGTGTTCAGTTATGCCTCGATCCCTATGCATTACCCCATGAAACGTTTCCTGCTCCTCCTGCTCATAGTATGCTGCCCCTTGACCACCGTTCTTGCCGACGACAAGATCCAGGATCGGGAGATCTACCGGGATCTGGAGACCTTTGCCAACGTCCTCACCCTGATCCAGCAGTACTACGTTGACGAGATCAACTCGAGCAAGGTGATCTCCGGGGCCATCAACGGCATGCTCGGTTCGCTCGACCCCCACTCCGCCTACATGACCCCGGAGGATTTCAAGGATCTGGAGGAGGAAACCTCGGGCAGCTTCACCGGCATCGGCATCGAAATCTCGATGCGTGACGGCATCCTGACCGCAGTGGCGCCCATCGAAGGCACGCCGGCCGACCGGCAGGGAATCAAATCCGGCGACCAGATCATCCGCATCAACGGCGAACTGACCAAAACCATGACCCTGATGGAGGCAGTCCGCAAGCTGCGCGGCGCCAAGGGAACCCCGGTGACCATCACCGTCCACCGTCCGGAATGGAAGGAACCCAGGGACTTCACCATGATCCGTGAGGCCATCCCCTTGGTCTCGGTCAGGCATGCGGAACTTGAACCGGGTTTTGCCTACATCCGAGTCTCCAACTTCCAGGCCACCACCACCCGGGATCTCCGTACCACCCTCAAAAGCCTGAAGAAAAAACAGCGCATCCTGGGTATTGTCCTCGATCTGCGCAACAACCCGGGAGGACTGCTGGATCAGGCGGTCAAGGTCGCCGATATCTTTCTTGACCGGGGGGTCATCGTCTCCACCAGGGGCCGGAACCGGGAGGAGCAGTTGGTGTTTGAGGCCCATCCCGGCGAGAGCTACACCGACTTTCCCATGGTGGTCGTCGTCAACGGCGGCTCGGCCAGCGGCTCGGAAATCGTCGCCGGCGCTCTGCAGGACCACAAGCGGGCGATCATTCTCGGTACAACCACCTTCGGCAAGGGGTCGGTGCAGACCATTCTTCCCCTGCCCGAAGGTGCCGGTCTCCGCCTGACCACTGCTAAGTACTATACACCCAGTGGCGACTCGATTCAGGCCACCGGCATCAAGCCCGACATGGTGGTGCCACTGACAACTGTCAACGAGGCCGGCGAAAGGCCGCGTAACGGCCAGACGGTGAGGGAAAAGGATCTTCCCGGGCATTTTGAAAACGAGACGACCGGCGCCAAGCAACCCGAGGGGGGCAGCGAACCGGGAGAGCGGGACAACCAGGAAGAGGGTTTTCAGAAAGTTGAAGATATCCGCCAGATAACCAAGCGGCTGGAAAAGGACAACCAGTTACGCACCGCCTTCATCACCCTCAAGAGCCTCAGCCAGGGGCCCGGTCAGCGGCGATCAAGGTAGGAGGGGCGCCATCACCGGTCCCGTACTGCGCAGCTTCAGCCGTTTAGCTCAGCCCCAACTCGCGCAGGATGCCGGCGTTGGCCGTCCAGTTCCTGCTCACCTTCACCCAGAGATGGAGCCGGACCCGGCTGCCGAGCATCTGTTCGATGTCGGCGACGGCATTCCGGCGAATGGTCGCCAGCATCTTTCCCTTTTGTCCCACCAGAATGCCTTTCTGCGATTCCCTTTCCACCAGGATCGTTGCCTGGATGACCACCGGCTCTCCTTCGGCGAAGGTCTCGATGACCACAGCGGTCGAGTAAGGAATCTCGTCGCGGGTGAGCAGGAAAATTTTTTCCCGGATGATCTCAGCGGCGATGAACCGTTCGGTGGCGTCGGTGGGGATGTCGTCCGGGTAGTACTGCGGTCCTTCCGGCAACAACCTCACCAGTTCGCCCAACAGATCGTCGATCCCCGCCCCGGACAGCGCCGAAATGGGCACGATGGCGGCAAAGGGGTGGAGACCGCGATACCAATCGATCACCGGCAGGAGGCGCTCCGGGGTCAGTTTGTCCCTCTTGTTCAAGGCCAGCACCACCGGGGCTGTCACCCGACCGAGATACCCTCGATATTCCTCGGCTCGACTGTCGAGCTTGCTGGCCGGCATGTCGGCACAGTCGGCCAGAAAAAGCACACCATCGGCCTCCGCCAGGCTCTCCAGGGCGATGCGCACCATCTGCCGGTTGATCGTCTCCCGGGCCTGGTGCAATCCGGGTGTATCCAGGAGGATCATCTGATAGTCGACCCCGGTGACGATGCCCATGATCCGGTTACGGGTCGTCTGCGGTTTGGGGGTGACGATGGCGATCTTCTGCCGGAGCAGTTGATTGAGCAGGGTTGACTTGCCGGCATTGGGGGGGCCGATGATGGCCACGACTCCCGATCGATAGGGTGAGTTGGACAACGGATTCTCCTTTATGGACGGCAACGGGTGAAGAGGACAAGAAAAGAATGACAAAGTGAGTGAATCCTGCTACCCTCGTGGACACCCTTGTGGGCAGAACCTGCTTAACGAAAAAACAAGGTGTTACGAGTAACAGGCCGTTTCTCTCCGCAACCTGTTCACGGGGACGGCCATCCTGCTTGCCAATGTACCTTACCATGACCTGCCAACTTCGCAATC
>JAUWAH010000429.1 GCA_030602145.1 Desulfobulbus sp. | reverse complement strand
TGCGCAGTTCCCTGTACCTCTCCAGGCAGGGGAGGCGGAAAAAACTCTCGCTCCGGTGGGCGGCCACCAGATCATGCCGATTGAGCAACTCGTCAATGCGGCGCAACCGCTCCTGCAGGCCCTCGGCGAGGCCCGGCCTCTCCTTGACGGTCCGGGCAAAGCCGTGCAGACACCATTCGCGGGCCCGGTCCACCTCACCGGCTTCCAGGAGCACATCGACCAATTGGCCGTAATTGCCCAGGGTGTCGACCTCCCTCTCCAATACCGGCACGATCCTGTCCGGCTGATTGCTCCTGCGGTAGGCGTCCAGGAGCCGGTTCAGCAGCGCCCCGCGCTGAAACGGTGTGCCAGGCTGGGCGGTTCCATCTACCAGCCGTTGTTCCAGGATGCCTGCCACCCGGCGCCAATCCTTCGGTCCGTAGTCGGGGTCCTCCAGGAGCTGTTCCCCCGAATGGAGCAGGCCGTACTCGTCGGTCATCAGCCGGTCGATCACCCAGAGAAGCTGCTCTGCCGGCGGCAACGACGATTGCCGCACCGCCCGAAGGACGATGTCCAGGCACCCGGCGATGGCCTCGCCGGTCTCGCCCTCGTCATCCGACTGGGCCACCTGTTCGCGGCCCCGTTGCCACAGTTCACCGCCCAGCTCCAACAGGATGTCGCCACGCCCGGCGGCCAGGAGGGTGGCGAACTGCTGGCGGACATGCGAATAGTCGGGGATGTCCCGCTCATCGCTCCAGGGACTCGACCAGGCCGGTTCGCTGGTCAGGGTGGCGATCTCCCGGCGCAGGGACCGGACCAGCGGCTCGATTCGGCCGCTTTTGAGTTGTTCGGCCTCCGCCAGGGCACGGGCCACCGCCGGAAAATCGGTGGCCAGCCGGACCAGCAGCTCCACCAACTCCTCCCTGGCCTTGCCCTCCAGCAGCCTGCGCAGTCCGGTCTTTTCAAGCTTGCCGCCCGATTCACCGCCGACCGATCCCTCGACCGGCAGATCCTCATCCTCCCGGGCGGGTTCGTCGTCCCGGTCGCCAAACAGCACCAGGTGGAGGTCGTCGTCTTCGCTCAACAGTGGAATATCCCGCTTGTGCTTGACCTGCTGGGCCGCCGCCAGGATCACCGCCACCGCGTGCTTGCAGGGGCCGCCGTCATAGGGGCAGGTGCAGAACCAGGAACGAACGCCCCCATCGCCTAGGCGGACCAGGGTGGCGTACTCCTCGGTGCCCGACACCCAGGCGACCAACTCGCCCCGTTCGGTGCGATGGAGCCCTGCCACCCGGCCGACATAGGCCCTGCCCCTGGTGCGGATCTTCTCGCCGGCCCAGCGATCCAGGTCGTCGTAAGTCAGTTCGTTCAACAGGCCGCTGAGGGTGTTCATCTCGACGTCTCCTTGAGGATTCTTCCATTCCTTGCCGCCGACTCCGCCCCTTGTCGGTGAGGCGATGGCGCTGGGTCGGGCTGCGGGGTGATGCAGGTTGGGTTGGCTCGATCCACTTTGACTCCCAGGAGTTCGGTCCATGTCATCGGGGTTCCCCTGGCGATTCTTGGAGGCATGGACGCAATAAAACGAAAATCTCCCGGAAGAACAACGGGAATCTGGAACAAATCGACTCTATGCCGGAGACAGGGAGGCAGAGCGCCGGACATCCTGCCGTCGCCACCGCCAAAAGAGGAGATGCGGCTATCCGCCATTGACAACCGGGGCCAGGTGGTTGTACTTCTCAGCAAGCGTTCCATTGTTTCCCCGGGAGGAGACCCATGCGCGGCAAATCGCAGACCTACACGGTCAAGGACGGCAGAATCCGCATCACTTGCAGCCGGTGTGCCAGGAAACAATATGTGACCGTTCCCGCCGGGTTACGCAAGAAGATGATCCGCTGCACCTGCGGCCAGTCGGCGCTCTACACCCTCAATTTCCGAAGTTCGGCACGGGAGGCAACCAGCGGCAAGGCCTTTGTCATCCTCCCCAACGGCCGGGAATGCCCGGTCTATCTCTGCGACATCTCGCTGGGCGGAGTTGGCTTCAACGTCCCGGTCCAGTACAGCCGCACCATGGCCAACGTCCCGGAGGCGCGGATCAAATTCCGCTCGATCACCGGCTCCATGGTGCTGCGCCGCATCCGCATCAAGTGCGTCAGCAACAACCGGATCGGCGCCGAGTTTCTCGACGGCAAGCCACCGACCTTCTGAACCCGTCCCGGCACCGCCCCCCCTTCCTCCTTCATGCTGACGGAGTTGTGACCGGCCTGTAACCGGAATCAAACAATCGCCCTGTACCATGGTCGTCAAGACGCCGCCCTGCGGATTACGACCATGGACAGCCTGCGATGACCCAGCCCCTGCCTCCCACCCTTGTTTCCGCCGATCGGACCGAACTGCTCCGACGGACGGAATCGTTCCGCCGCCGCGTCCTGCGACCAGGCAACCCGCCTCCTTTTTCCGGGGCCGACGTCACTGTGGGGGTGGAAAACGAGTTCCAGGTGGCGGTGGAGGGACGCGCTGCCGATGTGGACCTGGCCATCGCCATCGTCGAATCCAACTTCTACCGGAATCTCAGCCTGCGGGCCGATCGCGGCGATCTCAGCCCCCGCCTGCTCGCCGAATTGGACGCCTTCCTCGGCGAACAGCAGACCCAGATCTGGGAAAACTCCTGGGTGCGCTTTCCCCGCCGCCTGCTTGGCGACTACGCCGCCTCGGTGCTCGACCGCGACCTGCTTGCCGACAAGGGCATCAGTGAGGGGCCGAAGCGGCGGGACACGGCCTGTTTTTTCGTGCACCGCCAAGGCGAGCCCTGGCTGCGGGTGCCGGTCAGCTACCTGCTCAAGCTGGCCCTGGCCGAGGCCGTGGGCGATCCCGACCGGGCGCCCCTGTTCCGGCAAACCGGCGAGCAATTGATGACCCACCTGATCAGCGACAACTG
>JAUWAH010000124.1 GCA_030602145.1 Desulfobulbus sp. | reverse complement strand
CGCCGGGGACCTCGATCCATCCGGGCTGGGGAAAATCGATCCAGACATCCTCGATGGCGACCGGCTGGGCGGTCACCTGGGGGGCGGCCCACAGCCAGGCGGCCTCCTGGCCGCGAACCCGGCTGAGCAGATCGGTCATGGCCTGCGGATAATCAAGCCCCTGTTCGGATTGCGTTCCGGAGCCCTGCCATTTGAGATAGGCCAGATAGAGCGGCCCCACCGGTATCTCGGCGGATCGCGGCAGGAGCACCTGCCAGAGCGGATCGGTGAGAAGCGCGTACTGCTTCAGGGCGCCGGCGTCGTTCTTGACCGCGCCGGTGGTGATCTGGAACTGACCGAGGAGAAACTTGGCATAGAGCTGCTTCTGCCGGGCATCGAACTGGGGTGTGGCGCCTCGCCAGTAGGCAAGGCCGATCCCCTCCATGCGGCGCACCGTCGAATCGAACAGGTCGATATACCGGGCCTTGAGTTGGCGTTCGTGCTCAATGGACTGGTCGAAGCCAAACCGGGTGATGATGAGGGTTTTGTTTTTCCGTTCGGCGGTGACGATGGCCTCGTGGAGGCGCTTGAGTTCGGGCAGCGGATCCGTGAAGGCGGCGGTGGTCGGCTGTCCTGCCGGGGTTGGCGTCTCCTGCAAGACCCTGACATTCTGCACATAGGTGAAGCCGAGCCAGCCGGCCAGGCCGAGCGCCAGGAGGTACCAGGCCACCAGGCCCGTGCGCCAGGCCTGCCGCAGGGTGCACAGCCGGGCAAGCAGCGGCAGGTTGATATGGCGGTCGTCCGGCAGCCGCTTCTGGAACAGGGTATGCAGAAAAAGGCCGCGCTCCGGCTCCTTGCTCGACACTGTGCTGATGCGGTCTTGCCGGTGATCGGTCATGGCTGGCCCTGTGGTGAATCTGCCGTCACGGCGGCGGGAATGTGGCCGCTGATCAGTGAGAGAAAGGGGGATGCGGGCTGTCCCTTGCGCTGGCTGCTGGAAAAATAGATGCCGCGCAGAAAGGGCGGTTCCAGATAGCGGTCAAAGCCGAACAGCCCCTGGCCGAACTCGGAGAGCGGCTCCCGCAAGGCCTGAAACTCGCTGGGAAACACGATGGCTCCCGGAAAGTGGCCGAGTTGAACGGTATGGAGGAGGATCTTGCGCAGTTGGTGCAGTCGCTCGCCCAGGTCGGCGAAGGCCTGCTGGAGCGATTCCAGGAAAGGACGGTCGGGCGCTCCGTTGACAATGCCCATGGTGTCCTCGGCCTGGCCATCGGAGAGGCTCTGGAAGAAATCGCTGAACCCGTGGACCAGATCCATCTTGGTCACCAGCAGGTACACGGGCAGCCGGGAGCCGGTCAAGCGCATCAACTGATTGAGCTTCTGTCGGATCATCTGTCCCTTGTGGACCAGGCTCTGGCCCTGTTCGGCCAGCAGCCTGTCGGCGGCTATGGCCACGATCACACCCTGGAGGGCCTTGCGCTTGCGGGTCTTGAAGAGCAGTTCGAGAAAGACCTCCCACTCCTTGCGATCCTCGGTTTCGGACAGCGGGATGGCATAGCGGCCGGCTGTGTCGAGGATGACCGCCTGGTCGCAGAACCACCAGTCGCAGTGACGGGTCCCATGTTCCTGGGCGGCACCGTCGACATCGGTAAGCGGCGAACTGGTCCGCGAATGTTTGATGGCCGTGGTCTTGCCATCCCGGGATTCCCCCAACATCACATACCAGGGCATGGCCTTCAGGGGGTTGCCGACAACCCGCAGAGTCGAACTCTTCAGGGCGGCGAGCGCCTTGGCCCATTGATTGCGGAGGGACTGTTCCCGATTCTGCTCATCGGGCAGTTCGGCGAGGGGAAGCGGAGTCGAGGCCACCACGTGGCTGACCAAATCCTTGTGCCGATACCGGGCAACAAGACGCCTTGTGAGCCGAAAGGCCAGCCACAGGCCCAGCAGACCGGCCAGGCAACTGGGGCCGACCCACCACGGCAGCTTCCAGGCCAGCGTCGCCCAGAGGAGCAGGGCGGCCACGCCGACGGCGAAGAGACACCAGAGCAGCAGTGTGAGGATCTTTTTCACCATGATGGGCCAGCGTTCATCCGGGATAGTGCAGGCTGCCACGCAGCCAGAAATAGAGCCCCAGGACCAGAGCGATCGGCAGCAGCCAGAGCAGTGCCTGACCCCATGGATTGAAGAGCCGGGAAGCTCTCGCCCCCCCGCCGACGACCTGGGGGTCGGCGACGGGAAAGAGGACCTCAGGGAGGCGCAGGGGCAGATCCTGATGGTCCTTGCCGAGGTTGTCGTTCATGATGGCCGCCAGTCGGTCGCTGTCCTCGGGCTGGAAGTATTGTCCCTTGAATCCCAGGGCCAAACACATGTCGTAGACCTCCCGAAGCTCGCCGTCCTCGTCGGCCAGCTTCTCCAGGCGGACGAAGAAATCACGGCCGGCCAGCGTGGTCTGGAACAGTTTGCGCTGCAAGCTCCTGCCGACCCACTCCTTTTTTCCCGGCCATTCCATGTGCAGCAACTGCTCGTCGATCCAGGCGACCACCGGATAGAGCCCGTCCCGCCAGCGGCTGTCAGCCACGCCGTTGTCCGTCGCCCGTCGGCGGGAGCGGGCGAGCAGTTGCTCGAAGATGGCGGCGACCCCGTCCGCGTCGCCGATTCGGAAGGGATTGCGGCTCAGGTAGAGCACATAGCTGACCAGTTCGGTGTAGTGGTCAAGCAGGGTGGTTTGGATAGGTGGAGAGACCATGTCCTAGCCCCGCGAGATGACCAGTTCGAGCACTGCGTCCTCGGGGGCTTCGTCCCAGTAGACGCAGATGGTGCGGGCATTGCGCACCCCGAGCCATTGCCGGTTGTTGTGATCGAGTTTGAAATAGGAGGAATCGCTTCGTCTCGGCAAGCCGGGGGGCGGTGCCAACCGGTGGCGGCAGGGGACACCGGGCAGGGCGCGGGCAACCAGGTGGGGGATGTCCTCCGGTCCGCCGATTTTCGCCGAGGCCTGGAAAGAGGCCGCCACATCCTGGGGCGGGGCGTGACTGCCGACCGCGAGGGTGAAGAAGTTGCCCGGGTCGAAATCCTCGGCCGGAATGTCGACGCTGAACAGGAAGGTATCCTTGCGGCTGAGGGTAAGGAAGTTGCCCCCGCCGATCAGCAGTTCGTTGAGGAGTTCCTCGATGAGCTGGTGGGCGGCATGGAAGCAGGGGCCCAGGTTGAGATGGTCGTAGCCCGGCAGCAGCGTTCTGCCGTCCTTGAGCTGGCCAAGGACGTTGACCCGTTCGGAGAAGGAACTGATCTCGCCGATCAACCGGCGCAGGTAGCCGTAGACCGGCCAGGGATGGATGGACGGCGTTTCCAGCAGGTGGACCAGCTCGGGAAGAAAGCGGTTGAGCGTGGTCAGCACCAGGAGATGGGGCAGGAAATGGGCCTCGAAATCCGGCGACTGGATACCGCCGGCAAGCTTGTAGGACTCGAAGATTCGAATCCGGGACAGGAGTTGTTCGCGGATGTCCTTGAGCAGATGCACCAGTTCCTCGTTGCCCTTGATGGACACGATCGGCGGGATGAAATCCTGCACCAAGCGAACCTCGTTGCCGTCCAGCCGAATCTGCAGGGCCGGCAGCAGCATGTAGTCGCCGTTGTCGGCGACCTCTTCCTCCCAGAAGATTTTCACCAGATGGTCAAGGAAGCGTATAGGCGCGGCGGGACCGGACAGGTGGAGGTCCGCGGTTTCGGCGGGATCGATGGCGCAGACGTAGCGGCTCTCCATGTGCTGCAGGTCGGTGGCGGTCGCGGTGGTCATGACATTGGCCGTACCGGGTTTCCAGCGGCGGAGCCCAAGGTAGACGGTGATCGGCGCCCCTTCGCTCTCTTTTCCGGCCAGGTCGCGGAAGGAGCGGGCCGGCAACCGAGCGTTGCCGGGGCAGACAACCCGGGTGCCATCCGGGAAGACCATGGTGCACTGCTGGATGTCCACCACCTGTTCCTGCAGGGCATTGTCATTGATCCGCAGGTCTTCAATCCCCCAACCATGGGGGCACTGTTGCTGCTGCAGGGCTGCCAGTTGTTCCTGGATGCCGAGGTCGAGCTGCTGCAAGTGCTGGGGCTGCAAGAACAGTCCCTGGTGCCAGAGGATGTGTCGGGTTGGTGGATTCATTGCCTCAATCTTGGTTGGATTCCAACTTCATTTCGTCCTTGCCGAGGAGCACGGTTTTGACAAAGGGCTGGATGACCACGTTCTTTTGTAGGGTGAGCCAGCTCCGCTGCTCTTCGAATTCGATTTTTTCCAGCACCGCCGATTTTTGAGGGGTGGCGGCAAAGAAGCCGGCGGCAACAACGACCCATTTGGCGCCCTCGGCCCGGTCATAGACTTTTTCGATGTTTTCGCCGGGTTGGAGATAGAAGTGGTCGGCGGCCAGGCTGGCCGGCAGGTCCTTGCCTCCGATCAGCACCTGCTGGATGCCGCTCGGGAAGGTCAACAGTTGGTTGAAGGCGGCAGGTTCCGCCAACTGATAGACGGCAACGGTCACGGTGTGCGGCTGGTCGTCATAAAAGTTGACCTGGGAATCGGCCCGGAAGGTCAGGCGGATGCCTTTCTCGGCCATGGACCAGTCCGGCTGGGGGGGGGTGCTTGTTCCCGAGCAAGCCGCAAGCGACAGCGCGACAAGGACGGAGCAGATGAGACGGGACCAGGCGCAAAGGCCATTGTGCACCGTCTGTCCGCAATCAGTTTGCCCCTTGTTGAAAAAACCGGTCATTCCGCCCTGTGGTGTGTGTGGTCAATGGGAATGGATATTGATGCTCGCTTTCCGGCTCGCAGGTGGCGAACAGGAGTGCGAGCGGATATGGATCATTGTCCGACAAAAAGAAATGATTGGCAAATTTTTTTTGACCAGAAGGGTTTTGTCGGAATTCGGAGGGAAGGGTGGCGGTTGCGGCGGGCCCGGACAAAACGCTCGGGCTCGCCAGGGTTGGCCCGGGGGTTATCCGTGAAAACGCAGGCAGAGGATGGTCATGTCGTCGGCCTGTTCGCTGCTGCCGCTGAAGGAGGCAACATCCGTGGCGACGGCCCGGACCATGTCGGCGACCGGGCTGGAGGGCGGCAGGCCGGCCAAACACTTGTCCAGGCGGCCGGTGCCATAGAGAAGACCGGTATGGTCGAAGGCCTCGGTGATGCCGTCGGAGTACAGCAACAGGCTGTCGCCGGGGTTGAGCAGCAACCGTTCCCGGGCGAAGGTATGATGAGGCATGACGCCGACCACCATGTTGGCGGCAACGGCGACGGCGGCAACGCTCCCCGGTGCGGTCACCAGACGTGGCGGATTATGACCGCCGTTGGCGTGAACGACCTCGCCGGTCCGGGTATCGAGGATGCCGACGAACAGGGTGACAAAGGTGCAGCTCTCGTTGCGCTCCGCCAACTCGTCGTTGACCCGGGCGATGATGGTGGCCGGATCGTGGAGGTCTTTGGCGGCGGAGCGGAGCAGGACCACCGCCACCGACATGAAGATGGCGGCCGGCATTCCCTTGCCGGAAACGTCGCCGACGGCAAAGAGGAGACGGGTCTCATCCAGCGGAAAATAGTCGTAGAGATCGCCGCCGGCCTGCTTGGCCGGTTGCATCATCGCCGCCAGTTCGACGCGGCCCAGAAAGGTTGCCGGTTTGAAGGGCGGTGGCAGGAAGGTGGTCTGGAGTTGGCCAGCAATGCGCAACTCACTCTCTGCCCGTTCGCGGGCGGTCTGCGTTTCCTTCAATTGCTCGATATGGGCTTCCAAGCGGCGCTGCATGATATCGAAATCAAAGGCAAGGATGGCCGTCTCGGCCCTGGTGCGCTCGCCGTCGGGGAACAGCGATGGATCGAGGCGAACGGAGGCGGAAAAATCGTTCTCCGTCAGCCGGCGGGTAAAGGTGGACAGACGGGTCAACGGCAGGGTGATGGTGCGGCTGGCCGTGTAGCTGAACAGGACGGAAAGGAAAAAGCTTGCCAGGCCCATCAGCAGGAAATGGTAAAACGACCGCCGTTTCAGTGCTTCCACCTCGTAGGCATGGATGTCCGCGCCGATGATGATCCGGCGACCGGACTGGTCGGTATAGGGAATGACCACCGAGCGGAGCAGGCCGAATTCAGGATCATTGGTGGTGGAGATGTAGGTGCGCCAGTTTTGTTCGATGACCTGGATGTTCGGTGCCGGCTGCTGATAGACGTCCCAGTAGCGGGTTTCAAGATCAAAATCCGCCGTGGCCAGGTAATGGTAGGTGTTGTGATCCTTGTAGAGGGCGTAAAGATAGGTCGCGCCGACATTTTTCAGAAACTGGTTGAGTTGAGCGGTATTGCGGGAAAATTCCCCGGGGTCGATGCTGTCGGGACCGACGGCCCGGTTGAAGTAATTCTGGGGCAGCAGTTGTTCCATGGTCAACGCGGCGATGAGCAACCGCTTGTCGATCTCGTTGACGATGGCCCGGCTGCTCTGCGTGAACCCGTACAGGGTGAAGGCCGAGGAGGAGAGCAGCGTGATGGCGAAAAAGGGAATGAAGATTTTCCTGTGGATCGTTTGCTTGCGATACCAGGCCATTGGATTCATGAATATTCTCCGTTCGAGGTGCTGCTCGGTGACAGGGACGGGCTGGCTCCGGCAGCCGGCAGGACGGTCATGCCGCTGGCTCCGGTGTCGAGGCTCAAACCCATGGCCTCGCTGGTGACGAGTCCGAAAGAGTTGCGAAGGACAAGCGGTATCAGGGCAGCAGGTGCAAGCATTGTATCCCAGGACCCGGCACGAGCGAAGAAAAACCCGCGGGTAGTTCAACCGGCGCGTCCCGATGACGCGATCGTCCCGGTCGGCACGGCAATGGTCGGTAGACCATGTCCTTGCGACTTGTCATGGTGGGGCTGTTGACGACGGCGGCAAAGAGCGATATTCTGAAACAGTTCCTTGTTTCTCGCCACGGGGCGGGTTGGTGCGATCCGGCGGCAACAGCGGCGGCTACTGCTCTTGCCGGGTAAA
>JAUWAH010000299.1 GCA_030602145.1 Desulfobulbus sp. | reverse complement strand
CGACCACCCCACCGCCGTCCGGCTCCATCAGCAGGTGTTCCACCGGGAACGACGGTTCCTTGTCGGTCACCAGGGTGAACCAGACGCCTCGGCCGCTTCTGTCGTCGCTGACCGCTTCGATGCGCACCCCGCCCCCGATGGGGCGGCCGGTCAGTCGGTCGAACCAGGGGCCGACCAGCATCGGCAATGGCAACTGGTGTCGCAGAGCGTAGGAGCGCAGACTGCCGGAGTAGAAGGTGCGCCTGGGGACGTGCAGGACCTGGTAGTCGACACCGTTGGAAGCGACCGCCAGCAAGGGCTGTCCGAGCGGATTGGCGACGGTGAGGCGGAGCGAAGAAGGCCGCTGGATCTGATAATAACCGGCCAGCGAGACCGACTCCAGGCTGGTTTCCCAATGCAACACCATGTCGCCGTCGAAGCCATCGCCGCACCGTCGCCCCTGTTCGCGCTGCTGTTCATAGACGGCGACCAGGTGCTGGTGGCGCTGTTCGTCCACCGGTTCCGTCCACGGCGGCCGGGCACAGCCGGTCAGTACCAGGACCCACAGCAGGGCGGCAACGGACGGCAGAAAAGGAAGCGGATTATCGCGCTTCGAGGGTCTCGAGCTTGTTGGTGACATCTTCTATCTTCTTCTCGTCGGTGAATCGTTCAAGAGCATTGAGGTAATAGGACCGGGCCTTCTCCCGGTCCCCCATGGCCCGATACAGGTCGCCGAGATGTTCATGGACGTGCGGGTCCTCGGGGAGCAGTTGCAGAGCCCCGAGCAGTTCCCGTTCGGCCCGCTGCAGGTTGCCGAGTCGGAAATGGACCCATCCCAGGGAATCCTGAATGTAACCGTTTCCTGGTTTGAGCAGCATGGCCCGGTTAATGTAGTCCAGGGCCTGCTCCAGGTTGCGGTTGGCATCGGCCCAGGAATAGCCGACGAAGTTGAGCGCCTCGGCATGGTCGGGATTGAGGGCGATAATCGATTCCATGACGCCAATGGCCTCGTCCAGCCGATCACTGCTTTCCAGTTGCAGGCCATAGGAGAAAAGCAATTGCTCATCCGTGGGAAAGCGTTCGACCCCTTCTTCCAGCAACGCGAGACTGCGCTCCTCGTTGCCCAGATCGCGGTTCAGTGAGGCGGCCAGCATGATGAACATCGGCTTGTCGGTCTGTTGCCCGGCCAGGAAGGCCTCCAGCAAGCGCAGCGCCTCGTCGCTGCGACCGGTGTCGTGCAGGATCTTGGTCTTCAGAAAGAGGGCGTCGGCGAACTGATCGTCGGTCTCGTCAATCCCGTCGAGCAGGGTGAGGGCCTCCACGAACTTCTCCTGCTCGGCGTAGATGATGGCCAGCAGATAGCGGGCCTCGCTGTTGTCGCCCCCATCGAGAATCGCCTGCAGGTTGTCGATGGCCTTGTTCTGATCGCCGATCCGGAGGTAGAGACGGCTGAGCACCAGAGAGATCCGTTCCGGCGAGTTGCTGTACTGCCTGGCCAGTCCCAACTCGGCTATGGCCTCTTCCTCGCGGTTCAGGGCCAACAGGGCCTGGACGATACCCAGCCGGGCCTGCTCGTCCGTCTCGTTTTCGGCCAGTACCCGACGCAGCAACTCGATGGCCTTTTCGTACTGGTCGGTCCGCTGATAAAAATCGGCGGTTTCATAAGCCAGTTCCGCCGACCAATTGAGGGCCAGCGCGGCCTTATATTGCTCTTCCGCGCCGTCGGTCTCGTCCAGTTGAGCGGCCAGGCGGGCCAGATAGAGTCTGGCCAGATAGGCCTCCGGGTCGATCGTCACCAGATCAAGCAGTACCTGTTTCGCTTCAGCGTACTCGCCGGTTTGACTGAGCAGGGCCCCGAGTCGCAGCAGGACCTCCGGGTTGTTCGGGTCGTAGGCGATCACCGCCCGGTATTGTTCAATGGCCTGATTCCGCTTTTGCTTCTGGATATAGATGCTTGCCAGCAGTGAGCGGCTGACGGTGTCCCGGGGATCTTGCGTGATGTTGTTTTCCAGCAGTTCCCGGGCCTGCTCGCTGTCGCCCATCTTGATCATCAGCAACGGCAGTTTCTGGGCGATATAGGAGGCGGTCGGGTCGCAGATCAAGGCCTTCTGGTAGGCCTCCAGGGCCTCTTCCAACCGGTTGCCCAATTCTGCATGGCTGCCCCAGAGAAAATAGAAATAGGCACAGGACAGGTCCCGGTTTTCCGCCTGCTCGGCAACCGGTTCCGGCCGCTCGGCTGTGACCCCGCCGATGGTGGAACAGGCGGCAACCAGCAGGGCCGACAGGATACTGAGAACCAACGAGCGGAAGGTGTGCAGCACGGCGAACTCCGTTTGTTACGGTTTTTCTGGTCTCCTAGCGAAGCCCGAGAAGCTCGTCGACCAGGGAACACACCTCGCGGTGGATGTGGTGCGCGGCACGGGAGGCGTCCAGGCGACGGATATAAGGTAACCGCATCTGCCGGAAAACGGTATCGACTTTTTGCAGATACGCGAATTGTTCGAAGTCGTTGGGCTGCTCGCCCCGTTTCTGGGTGATTCGTCGGATCGCTTCCGCCACACCCAGTTCGAACAGCAGGGCCAGGTCCGGAACGGGGGCAAACCGGGTGTTGGCCTCGATGATCGCCTGGGGGTCGAGGCCGAGGGCGCCCTGATAGGCAGCCGTGGAGAGGAAGTAGCGGTCGCAGAGGACCACTTGTCCGGAATCGAGGGCGGGCCCGATGAGAGTGGTCACATGATCGTTGCGATCGGCCAGGAACAGTGAGAGTTCCTCCTCCCGGGAAACGGTTTGCCGGTTCCGGTAGAGGGCCCGTATCCTCTGGCCGTACTGACCGTCGGTCGGTTCCCTGGTGGTGATACTCGGAATGTTTCGCTGCCGCAACGAGTGGTGGAGGAATTGGATCTGGGTGCTTTTTCCGGTGCCGTCGATGCCTTCGAAGACGATGAGTCGGCCGCTGCGTTTTTCCATGGCAGGTGTCAGTGCTGGCTGGGTTCGGTGCCGGAGCGGTTGCCGCCGTGTCGATTGGCGGCGCAGTGGACGGCACAGGTGACGGCGCTTTGCAGGCTGCGAAAATCGGCACTACCGCGGCCGGCGATGTCGTAGGCGGTGCCGTGGTCGACGGAGGTCCTGACGATGGGCAGGCCGAGCGTGACGTTGACCCCGTCGGCAAAATGCAGGAGCTTGAACGGAATCAAGCCCTGATCATGGTACATGCAGACCACCACGTCGAAGCGACCGGCGGCGGCCTGGTAAAAGATGGTGTCGGGCGGGTGGGGGCCGCTGATGTCCAGCCCGAGTTCCCGGCATTGTTGTACCGCCGGTGCGATGATGTCGATTTCTTCGCGACCGAACATGGCTTCCTCGCCACCGTGGGGATTGAGGCCGGCGACACCGATGCGCGGCGTCCGGAGGCCGAAATCGGAACGCAGGGCCCGGTCGGTGAGCCGGACGAGATCGACGAGCGCCTGGTGGTTGAGGAGCGACACCACGTCTCGAAAAGGGCAGTGAATGGTGGCCAGCACCACCCGCAACCGATCTCCGGCGAGCATCATCGCCACCTGTTTGGCCCCGGTGCGGGCAGCAAGCATCTCGGTATGGCCGGGAAACCGGTAGCCGGCCAGGTTGAGTGCGGCTTTGGAAATGGGGCAGGTGACCAACGCCGCCAGGTGGCCGGCCAGGCAGAGGGAAATACCGGTGTCGATGGCAACCGCCATGGCTGCGCCGGTCTCCCGGGTCGGCCGGCCGGGTATGAGGGCGGTCGGGTCGAGGTGGGAAACGTTGAGCAGGTTCAACCGGTTGGGAACCGTCGGTTCTCCGGGGTGCCAGAGGTGCAGCGGCAGCGCCAGACCGAGGGCGGTGCCGGTTGCAGCGAGGACCGCAGCGTCGCCGATGACCACCGGCGGAGCGGCGAGTTCGGCGGCGGTGCTGTGCAGGTATTTCAGGATGATTTCCGGACCGATGCCGACCGGACAGCCCATGGTGATACCGACCGGCACCGATCGTGGTGCCGGTCGGTCGCGGTCCGGGTGCAGTGGTGGGGGGTCAGGGCGCATCGGCGGTGAAGGCGTCTTTGAGGTGGGTGATGAGCGGTGCATCCGACTTGAATTCCACGCCGACCACGTCGAACCGGGCCGGCTCGTCGAGCAGGCCGTGCCGACTCAGGTAGAGCAGTGCGGTTCGCTGGATCTGCTGCTGTTTGTGGGCGGTGATCGCTTCGAAGGGATCACCGAATCGGTCCCCTTGCCGGGTCTTGACCTCGACAAAGACGTGG
>JAUWAH010000008.1 GCA_030602145.1 Desulfobulbus sp. | reverse complement strand
CGCCGGGTGGGCATGGTGTTCCAGCATGCCGACGAGCACCTGGTCTGTCCGTCCTGCTGGGAGGAGGTGGCCTTCGGGCCGCAGCAGATGGGGTTGCCCGCCGGTGAGGTGGACCGTCGGGTCCGGGAGGCCCTCGAACGGGTTGGCCTGGAAGGGTTCGGCCATCGGGTGCCCCTGCACATGAGCGGCGGCGAGCGCAAGCGGCTGGCCATCGCCGCCGCCCTGAGCCTGGCACCCGAACTGCTGATCCTCGATGAACCCACCTCCGGGCTCGATCCGCAGGGCGAGGAACTGCTGCTGGCCATCCTGGCCTCCCTGCCCATGGCCCTGGTGCTGATCAGCCACGATCCGCTGTTCATCCATCGGCTGTGCCAGCGCACCGTGGTGCTCCACCGGGGCAGGATCATCCGCGATGACGACACCCCCGCCTTTTTCTTCGACGACCGGCTCAAGGCCGCCGGCGGCCTCGACTTCACCTTCAGCGGCCCGTGCGCCGCATCTGCTGAGCAGCACCACTCGACCTGACCTTCCAAGGCTGTTCAGGGAGCATGGGAGCAGCCCGGCCCGCGCAGGCGGCTGGTGCCACCCGGCCCCGGCACCACCCGGATGCGGACGTCGATGCGGTCCCGGAGGAGGGGGACGTGGGAGATGATCCCGATCAGCTTGCCCTGCCGGCGCAGCTCGGCCAGGGTCTGGAGGGCGGTGTCCAGGGTTTCCTCGTCCAGGGTACCGAAGCCCTCGTCAAGGAACAGGGAGTCGACCCGGACATGGTGGCTGGCCATGGCCGACAATCCCAGGGCCAGGGCCAGGCTGACCAGGAAACCCTCGCCGCCGGAGAGATTGCGGGTCGAGCGGATTTCGCCGGCCTGGTAGTGGTCGATGACCTGCAATCCCAGTGGATCGCCGGGATCGCGGAGGAGCAGGTAGCGGTCGCTCATGGCGCGCAACTGGCGGTTGGCGTGGCTGATCATCACCTCGAAGGTCAACCCCTGGGCAAAGACCCGGAACTTCTTGCCGTCGGCCGAGCCGATCAACTGGTGGAGGGTTTCCCAGCGGGCCAACTCCTGCTGTTCGGCGGCCAGGGCATGGCGTTGCTCGGCGAGTCGCCTGCCTTCGCGGCTGTTGGCCGCCAGCCGCTCCCGGGCGGCCCCGACCTGCTGCTGCACCGTTTCCAGTTGTCGCTGGCAATCGGCCAGTTCGGCCTCCATCGTCTCCCGGTCGATCGTTGCATCGTGTTGCCCCGAAAGCCGCGCCAGGGCAGCCGTCTGCTCGCTGCGGCGGGCGGCCAGTTCGGTCTGGGCCGCCACCAGTTCCTGTTCGAGAATGCCGAGCCGGTCGAGGGTTTCGGCGGGCAGCAGGGCGCCCTCCAGGTCGTCCAGATCCGAGAAGCCGACCGGCACCAGCCGGGCCAGCAGCTCACTTGCCAACGTCTGGCATTGGGGACGCAGGGCCGCCATCTCCTCGCCGCCGAGCCGCTGGTGCTCCTCGCGGGCGTGGATGGTCTTGTCGAGTTCGGTCAGCCGGGCTCCGATGGTCGATTGCCGCGCCTCCGCCTCCCGGACCAGGCCGTTCAACCGCTGCTCCTCGACATCGGGATCGCGGTCCTCGTACCGCCGCCGCCGTTCGTCCCGCAGGTCGCCTGCCTCGCGGTGCAGTTCGGCGAGGTCCGCCTCCAGCCGGGCCAGGGTGGCGTCGGTGGCGGCGCTGCGCAGGGCCAGGCGGTCCCGCTCCTTGTCGAGGAGAGCCTGCTGGCTGCGCAGCCGGTTGCCGTGTTCCTGCCGCTCCTTCCAGGCGCGCAGGCGGCTCTCCAGGTGGTGGAGCAGGGCGTCGGCCTGCCCCGGCCCGCAGGCGTCGATGCCCAGGGACTGCAAGCCAAGATGCAGCTCCGCCCACTGCTGCGCAACTCGCCCCTCGGCTTCCCGCGCCTGCTGGTCAAGCCGCGTCCATTCGGTGGCCAACCGTTCGCCGGCATGGCGGGCCGCCCGCAGTTGCCCGTTCCGTTCGGCGTGCTGGGCCAGGGCCAGCTCCAGGCGGCCTCGTGCCGTGCGCTCCTCCTCGTCCAGTCGCTCCACGGCGAGCACCCGGTCGCGCAGCCTCTGCCACCGATCCCGCCCCTCGGCCAGCATCCGCTCCGCCTCCGTCCCCCCTTCGAGCAGGGGGGTGATGAGGTCCAACCGCCGGGCCAGGTCCGCCGCTTGTCGCTCACCCCGGGCCCGGGCCATGGCCAGATGCTCGATCTCCTTGGCCAGGCCGGCCAGGGTTTCCCGACTGCGGACAACGGCCGCCCGGACCTTATCCAGGTCGGTCCGGGCCCGGGTCAACCCCGCCTCCTCCCCGTCCACCGTCGGCAGATCCACGGCCCAGGGGTGGTCGGTGGCTCCGCACAGCGGGCAGGGCGTGCCGGCGCGCAACTGCGCCCGCTCCTCCTCAAGACTACGGATGCGCAGGGCCAACTGCCTGGCCTGCTCGCACCGTTCCACCAGCATCCGCTGGACCTGCTCCCGATGTTCCAGCCCGGCGAGCACGGCTGTCTCCTTGTCCTGCCGGGCTCGTGCCTGGCCGAGCGCTTCGTCCCGGGCGGTCTGTTCCTCGCCCAGAATCCTCTGTTGGCGCAGCAGGTCCATGGCCTGCTCCAGGCTGCGCAGCCGCTCCTCCTCCTCTTCGACCCGTTGCCGAAAGAAGGCCGGCTCCCTCCCCTCGAGCTGTTCGGCCCGGGCCTGCTCCAACTCCTGCACCCGGTGCCGCAGTCCGTCCACCGCTGCCGCCGCCAGGGTTTCCTCCCGGCCCAGGCGGTCGATCTCCCGCTCCGCCTCGATCCGGGCCGCCGCAGTGTCCTGGCGGGTCTGCACCAGGCGGGCCAGATCGATTTCCCGGGCGGCCACCTGGTGCAACCGTTCGCGGAATCCGGCCAGATGCTCGACCAGGAGGCCGTCGGCGGCGTGGTCATGCAGGAAGAGGTCCACCTGCTCCTGCTGGATGGCGATGTCCGCCAGTTGCCGTTCCAGCTTCCCATGGCCCCGCAGCAAGTCGGTCCGTTCCCGTTCCGTCCGGAGGCGGGCCTCCAGCCGCTGGTCGATGGCCCGTTTCCGGTCATGGAGGCGCAGATCGAGGCCCCGGACCAGGGCGATCGTCTCCGCTTCCCGCTGCCGCAGGGCCACGGCTTCCTGCGCCGCCCGGACTGCCTGGCCGTGCTCGGTGGCGATGTGCTGGTGGTGGAGGCGCAGCCCAGCCAGCTCGCTCTGTACCGATGCCTCACCGGCCTCCAGGTCGGCCAGCCGTTGGCGGACATGGCGGAGGCGGCTGAACTCGGCCAGCAGGGTCTGGGCTCGGCGGCCGCGTTCGAGGCGGATCAGGTCGTCGCCGGCTGCCTCCCGGCGATGGGCCAGTTCAACGAGCAGGCCATCGGTGGCCTCGATGTCCGCGTGCAGCGAGTGCATGGCGGCGAGCCGGTGCAGGGACTCGGTCAGCCGGCTCAACCGTTGGTGCAGGGCGCCGGCTGTGATGGTGTCCTCCTCGATGGCGGCGGTCAGCGCCTGTTCCTCCTCGTCGCTCAGGAGGGTGATGCGGCCGACGGCCTCCTCAAGCAGGGCGGTCCGGCGCCGCTGTTCGCTGGTCCGTTCGTGGACGGCCACGGAAATGCGTGAATAGATGGCAGTGCCGGTGAGCTGTTCGAGGATCGGGGCGCGCTGGTCGGCGTCGGCGTCGAGGAAGGCGGCGAAATCGCCCTGGGCCAACAGGATGGACCGGGTGAAGCGGTCGTAGTCCATGCCGGTGACCTGCTCAACCAGCCGGATGACCTCCTTGCTCCGCGACTCCAGCACCCGGCCGCTGGCGGCGTCGACCATCTCGTGCCGGGGAGGCTGGAGGTCGCCGCCGGGGCTGCGCCGGGCGCGATGCTGGGCCCAGTGGCAGCGGTAATGACCCTGCAGGGTTTCGAATTCGACCTCGGCGAAACAGTCGCCGGTCCGCCTGGCCATGATTTCGTTGCTGCCCTTGCTGACATGCCCCAATCGGGGGGTGCGGGCGAACAGGGCCAGGCAGAGGGCGTCGAGGATGGTGGTCTTGCCGGCACCGGTCGGGCCGGTGATGGCGAACAGGCCGGCAGCCCCGTATTCGGGCGCGGTGAAATCGATGGTCCAGGAACCGGTCAGCGAATTGAGGTTGCGCAACCGGACGGCGAGGATTTTCATGGGTCCTGCTCCGTCCCGTCGTCCCGATCGGTCAGGGACCCGGTGATCTCGGCGAGGGCTTCGCGCAGCATCCGCCGCTGGTCGGGCTCGATGCGGTTGTGTTCCAGGCAGCGCTCGAACACGTCGTCGACGCTGAGATCGTCGAGACATTCCGTCGCATGCGCCTGCCGCAGCACATAGTCGTAGACACGACTGTTGCGGATGCGCAGCACGTTCAGGTTCGAGCCGTCGACCGCCGCCATCAGCCGTTCCCGCAGGTCGGCGATCACCGCCTCGCCCTCATAGTGCAGTTCGACCCAGGCCGAACTGTTGTCCGCCCGTAACACCTCGATGCCCCGCAGCAGGTGGTTCAGGTCGCCCCGCAACGAGGCCAGGGGCTGAAAGGCGGGCACGGTGACGGCCTCCACCGTGATCCGCCGTCCCTGGCAGCGTCCGAGCAGGACTTCCTTTCGCCGTCCGGCTTCGGCGAAACTCATCGGCAGGGGCGCGCCGCAGTAGCGGCGGGCAGGATCGCCGGCCACCGTCTGGCCGAGGTGGAGGTGGCCAAGGGCCAGGTAATCGATCGAGGCCGGAAAGGTGGCCCCGTCGATCCGATCCAGGCCGCCGACCGACAGTTCCCGGACCCCGTCGCCCTCGACGGTGCGGCCGCCGGCGACGAAGAGGTGGCCCATGGCCACCAGGGGTAGGTCCGGGCCGTGCGATTGGCGGATCGTTTCGCCTCTCCCGCAGATGGTTTGGTAGTGGGCCCCGATCGCCTCGCGCTGCCTGCGCACCTTGTCCTCCAGGGTTTCGCCGGCGGTTGCCAGCCGGATATCGCGGTCGCGGAGAAAGGGCACCGCGCAGACCACCATCTCGGGTCGTCCCCGGCCGTCGCGCAGAATCAGCACCTCCTTGTCCGGGTCGTCGCCGGCCTGGCCCACTACATGGATGTCCAGCCGGCGGAGCAGTTCGCGGGGCGCCTCCAGGAGGGCGGGCGAGTCGTGGTTGCCGCCGATGATCACCACATGGCGGCAGGACGAGGCGGCCAGGCCGTGGAGAAAGCGGTAGTAGAGCGATTGGGCGCGGCCGCCCGGGGCGGTGGTGTCGAAGATGTCGCCGGCCACCAGGAGCACGTCGATCGCCTCGGCTTCGATCAGCCCGGTCAGCCAGTCGAGCAAGCGGCCCTGCTCCTCGTACCGTTGCCGGCCGTGGAAGCGATGCCCCAGGTGCCAATCCGAAGTGTGGAGAAAACGCATGCGGACCGATGTCAGTAGGTGCTGATCCTGGTCTCCATGGTGAACTCTTCGCCCTCGACCTCCTTGACCAGGGCCTGGCCGGCAATCACCGTCTTGCCGTCGAAGGTGAGGGTGGGACCGCCGTGGAGGCGCCAGCCGCGATTGAGCTTGTCGGAGACCCGTTTGCAGAAGGTTTCGTCGTCCGGACCGGTAATACAACTGTACAGAAGCATCGTTTCACCGTAAGGATGGGAGAAAAGAGTGTGTGCGCGGCCAGGCGGCCGCCGCCAGGGGCTTCGGCCACTATACCACCGACCGCCGGGAGAACGACAGATGAATCCGCAGCCCTTCGATCCCTTCCGCGACCGTGTGAGCCGGGATATCCGCAACGACCTGTCCGAAGCCCTGCTCGCCTGCATGGCCGAACACAGTCTGGCGCCGGCCCGCCTGGTCGCGGACCGGTTCCTCGCCTCCGAACCGGGACCGGAACAGGTCGCCTACATCCACAGCCGCCTGGAACGCTACCAGCATTTCCTTGACCTGATGACCGGCGAGCATGATCCGCTCCGCCAGGCGCTGGTGCTCTGGGACCTGGGCCTGTTTTTCGAGGTGCACGAGATCCTTGAGCATGCCTGGCTGCGTGCCCAAGGCGAGGAGAAGCTGTTTTACCAGGCGATGATTCGGGCCGCCGGGGTGTACATCAAACAGGAGTTCGGCTTTGCCGAGGCGGCCGGCAAGATGGCGGCCAAGGCCTTGCCGGTGCTGGAAGCCAACCGCCATCGGCTCGCCGTCCATACCGACCCGGAGCGGCTTGTGGCCGGCCTCCGTTCGCCCCACCAGCCGCCGCCGCGGTTGCTCAACGAGGCGATCTCCGCCAAGGAGGCACGGCAAGGTTGACGCCGCCGACCCTTTCCGGGTACAATGCCCGCCATTGTACAGCCTTCTTCACGCGCCTGTAGCTCAGCTGGATAGAGCATCGGACTTCGAATCCGAGGGCCGGGGGTTCGAATCCCTCCAGGCGCGCCAATAAACAAGGGGAGTGACCCGGTTGACTCCCTTGTCAAGAAAACGATCTGGTCGATGCGCCCTCTGCAGCGATGCCGATCGACCGCGCAGGATGACGGCCGGTTCTATGCCGTCGGCGGGCATCTGGAGACCTTCCCGCATGGAACAGGAGAGCAGCCGGACCGGGGAACCGCACAAGCCGCCTCCGCTGGTGGTCCACACCGACTGGAGCCGTGCCTGGGGCGGACAGGAGATTCGCGTCCTGACCGAACTCCGGGAGATGCGCCGACTCGGCTTCCGGGTCGCCCTGATCGTGCCCTTCGACGCGGAGCTGGCCCGGCGGGGTGCGGCCGAGGGCTTCCCCGTCCACGGGGTTTCCGCCTTTGCCAAGCTCAATCCCCGCTCCTGGCTGGAGGTCTTCCGCCTGATCCGCCGGCTCCGGCCGACGGTGCTCAACACCCACTCCTCGGAGGATTCCTGGATGGCCGGAATCATCGGTCGACTCTGCGGGGTGCCGCTGATCGTCCGCACCCGGCATGTGCTCGCCCCGATTTCCTCCTCCTTCAGCTACCGGTTTCCCCAGGTCATCCTGACCTGCAGCCAGTCGATCGCCGATCAGTTGGCCACCCAGGGCGTCCCGCCCGTAAAAATGGTGGTGGCTTCGACCGGCAACGACGAGGCCCGATTCCGCTATTCGCCGGAGCATCGCCGTGAAATCCGCGACCGCTACGGCATCGGAGACAACATTGTTCTGGTTGGCAACGTCTCGTTTCTCCGCCATTACAAGGGGCATCCGTTCATCATCAGGACTGCGGCGTCCATGCCCCCCTCCTATCGGTTCATGCTCGTCGGCGACGGCGGCGACCTGCCGGCCCTGCAGGCGCTGGTCGGCCAACTCGGGGTCGAGGACCGGGTGATCTTCGCCGGTCACCAGGAACATCCCGAACATTTTTTCAGCGCCTTCGACCTCTGCTTTTTTTCTTCCTTTGAGGCCGAAGGCGTGTCCCAGTCCCTGATCCAGGGCCTGCTCAATGGTTTGCCCGTGCTCGCCTGCCGCATTCCGTCCACCATGGAGCCGTTGCGCCTGGTCGAGGATTGCCGCCTGGTCGAGTACGACGACGTGGACGGTGCCTGTCGAGGTCTTGCCGAACTGGCCGCCCTGCCCCGGCGCGATCCGGCCCGGATGGCGCTCCAGCATGACCTCATCGCCGGTCACTACGGACTTCGCCACATGGTCGATATCGTGGTGGAGGTGTACGGCCGCCACGGCATTCACCCCCCCGCAGAGCCCTGAGGGGGAGACCTCTCATCGTTTGGTCCGGGGAAATCGGGTGGAGGGCGCGGGTGGGCGCTGCCGGTGCACGGGATGGTTCAGGAGAGGAGATCGTTGATTTCCTCGGGGGTGAGCAGGGCGCAGGGCCGCTGCTGGCGCCGATCTTCATGTTGACGCCGATCGGCTCTCTTGCGACGGTCGACACCCAGGCGGGGGTGAACGAGCGATTTGAGCCAGTTCTTCAGGGGGCGTAGCCGACTGTCCGGCGTCAGGCGGCTGTCGTGCCGTCTTTCCGCACCGGAGCGCCGGTCCCTGTTTGTGCGCCGGTCGGATCGGGCCACCCGCCGTTCGCCATGGTCGGCGTCGGCTGGCGGTTGCGGCGATTGCACGGAGTGGTGGTGTTCGGTCATGATCGGCGATGCTCAACGGGCTCGGAACAGGCACTGTGTTCAGGAACTGTCCCGTCGCGGTGGCCGCGGCCATGGACCTGCTCTTGAACCAACATCGCCATCCTACCGGGATCTGCAAGGGCTGCCAATGGTTTTCCTTGCCCGGGCGCGGTGATGGTCAAGGAAACGCCCTGAAACTCGGCGTTTTTTCTCCTTCCCACCGGGTGGCGGCATCCGCGCCCTCGCGGAGGAATCCTGGCACCGGCACGCCGGCGGTGCCGGAACCACTATTGTTGCCATCAAACCACGTGGTTTCCTTTTTAGGTGTTCATCCTTGTTGTCGGGAGGCTGTATGCTCGGATTGACTGTCGCCGGTGCCCTGGTTGCCGGTCTTCTGGTGTGGATCGTTGTTCTCTACAACAGTCTGGTGCGCAAGCGGAACATGGTGTCGGAAGCCTGGAGCGGCATCGATGTGCAGCTCAAACGGCGCACCGATCTCATCCCCAATCTGGTGGCCACGGTCAAGGGCTATGCGAGCCACGAACAGGGCACCCTGGAGGAGGTGGTCCGGCTGCGCGGCCAGGCGCAGAACGCCCAAGGAGTGGGCGAGACCGCCCAGGCCCAGGGGCTTCTGGGGGCGGCCCTGGGCAAGCTGTTCGCCCTGGCCGAGAACTACCCCGATCTCAAGGCCAATACCACCTTCATCCAGCTCCAGACCACCCTGGAGGAGATCGAGGAGCAGATCCAGCTGGCCCGCCGCTACTACAACGGTGCCGTACGTGAACTGAACATCGCCGTGGAATCCTTCCCGTCCAACCTGATCGCCGGCCGGTTCGGGTTTGTCAGGGCTGAATTCTTCGAACTGGAAAGCGAAGCGGATCGGGCCGTTCCCACAGTGACATTCTGACCGATATCCTCCTTGGCGACACCCTGCCCGGATGGCATGGGACACCGCCGCACGAGGAGCCAAAACGGACGAGGAGACGATGCGATTACGAAACGTGCTGCTGATTGCCCTGCTGGTGTTGACGGCGCTGCCGGTTTGGGCCGGCGAACGGGTGCTCGACTTTGCCGCCACGGTCCGGATCCAGCACGACGGATCGCTGCAGGTCACCGAGACCATCACCGTGGAGGCCAAGGGAGAGCAGATCAAGCGAGGCATCGTCCGCGAGTTTCCCACCCGCTATACCGATGACAACGGCCGCACGGTCCGGGTCGGCTTCACGCTGCACGCCGTCCAGCGGGACGGCAGGCCCGAGCCCCATCACACCGCCGATCAGGACAACGGGATCGCCATCTACGCCGGCCAAAAGGAGGTGCTGCTGCAGCCCGGCCGGTACGTCTACACCTTCGAGTACACCACCACCGGTCAGCTCGGCCGGTTCGCCGACCATGACGAACTGTACTGGAACGTCAACGGCAACGGCTGGCGCCTGCCCCTGGATCGGGTCCGCTGTGAGGTGTACCTGCCCGAAGGGGCGGTGGCCAACGAAGGGTGGGCCTACGAGGGATACCAGGGCAGCACGGAGCAGCGCAGGATCGACGGCGGGGACACGACCATCCGTTTCGAATCCTCCCGCCCCTATGCGCCGGGCGAGGGATTGACCATTGCCGTGGGCTGGCCCAAGGGCTTCTTGGCCGAGCCGTCGGCAACCAACCGTGCCCTTGCCTGGCTGACCAGCCGGGGCAGCCTCATCCCGGCCGCCATCGGCGGGGCCGTGCTGCTGGGCTATTACCTGCTGGCCTGGCTCAAGGTCGGGCGCGATCCGGCCCGGGGCCTGATCATCCCCCGCTTTGCCCCGCCCAAGGGATTTTCACCGGCCATGGTCAGGATGCTGTGGCGGATGCGATTTGACGGGGCGGCCTTCACCGCTGGCATTGTCAACCTGGCCGTGCAGGGCGGGCTGAAGATCACGGACAACGGTGATCCTTCCCTGGATCTGGCCGCCACGGCCCCGGCGACGCTGTCCGCCGGCGAACGGGCGGCCTGGAACGAACTGCGCAAAGGCGGAACATCGATCGCGCTCAAGAACAGCAACCACCAGGTCCTCAATCGGGCCCGGCAGGCCATGAAGGATCGGTTGTCCAGGGAGCTGGCCTCGACCTATTTCCTGACCAACTCGGGCTGGGTGGCGCCGGGCGTGGTCATCACCCTGATGGCGGTGGCGGCCATGGCCTGGGCTGCCGACCAGCCGCCCGTGGTCCTGTTCATGAGCGTCTGGCTGACCGGCTGGACCTTCGGGTGCGTGACCCTCGTACGGCAGGCGGCAGGTGCCTGGAAGGTCCGGGGGATCATGGGCAAGGTCGGCGCGGTGATGCTCTCCCTGTTCGCCCTGCCCTTCCTGGCCGGCGAACTGGCGGGCCTTGGCTTTCTCTTCAGCCAGACGGGGTTTGCCGCCGGCACCCTCTTCCTGGGGATGGTGGGTGCCAATGCCCTGTTCTACGAACTGCTCAAGGCACCGACCCGGATCGGCCGGACAGTGCTCGACGAGATCGAGGGGTTCAGGCTGTATCTCTCCGTGGCTGAGAAGGATCGCCTCAACCTGATCCACCCGCCGGATGAGACTCCGGAACTGTTCGAACGATTCCTGCCCTATGCCATGGCCCTGGGGGTCGAGAACGAGTGGGGGGCCCGTTTTGCCGGCCTGCTGTCCCGTTCCGGCTATGCACCCCAGTGGTACAGCGGCCGCCACTGGAACCGCCTCCACCCCGGTGGTTTCGCCGCCAGCCTGGGCAGCGGCATGCAGTCGACCATCTCCTCGGCCTCCAGGGCACCGGGCTCTTCTTCGGGTATGGGCGGAGGCGGCAGTTCGGGCGGCGGTGGTGGTGGCGGCGGTGGCGGCGGCTGGTAGTCGGCTACGAGCAAAGGGCCGGATGTTGCCGTGAACCGGACCGTCCCGGAAACGTCTCCGCCCGGCAATACTCTGTTTCGAGGTGAAGATGACCACACGATCCGAGATGGCCTCCCTTGACCCGCCGCCGGTCCCATCGTTCGATCGCCAGGCGCCAAGCCGCCTGATCGAAGCGTTGCTGGTCCGTGTGTCCCTGCTCGCCCTGACCTGGTGGGTGCTGGTCGGCGGCACCGACGGATGGGGCTTCGGATGCGTTGCCGTGGTGGCCATCGCCGCACTCAGCCTGCGTCTGACCCCGCCGGCACGTTGCAGACCCCGTCTTCGCCATGTGCCGGGTTTCCTCCTCTTCTTTCTCTTCCAGTCGCTGCTCGCCGGCGGCGACGTTGGCAGGCGGACCATCAGCCCCCGCCTGCCTTTACGGCCCGCGATCCTCCACCTGCCCCTCACCCTGCCCCCGGGCCCGCCGACCTGGCTGCTCATGCTGGTGGTCAGCCTGCTGCCGGGGACCTTGAGCACCTCGCTGGGCGGGCGGACCCTGGAGTTGCACTGCCTGGACCACGGCTTGCAGGTGAAAGACGCCGTCGTCGAGGTCGAACGCCGCATTGCCCGGCTGTTCGGCTGCCCGCCGGCCCCGGGAGACGACGGATGAGCACCGGCCTGTCGATTGTCGCCTTCCTGCTCCTCCTGTCGCTGGGGCTTGGCCTGCTGCGCATCTGGCGCGGGCCCGGGTTTGCCGACCGCATGCTGGCGGCGCAACTGCTGGGCACCACCGGCATCGCCATCCTGCTGGTGCTCGCCGGGCCGCTCGAGCAGCCGGCCTTGCACGATGTCGCCCTGGTGCTGGCCATGCTGGCCCTGTTGGCGGTGCTCGCCTTCGTCGCCCGGGTCTGGGATGCCGATGAGGTCGATCCGGGCAACGAAGACGGCGGTGATGGGGATCCGGCCGCAGGCGAAGGGCGCCGTCGTCGAAACGATGCCAAACGGCGGAGGGATCATGGGGATGCTTGAGATACTCCAACTGACCCTGATCACGGCAGGGGCCTGTTTCTTCGTGGTCGGCTCGATCGGCCTGCTCCGCTTCCCCGATGTCTACACCCGCGTCCATGCGCTCACCAAGGCGGACAATCTGGGCCTTGGCCTGATCGTGCTCGGCCTGCTGCCGGGTGCGGAATCGCTGGCCGCCGCCTGCAAGCTGCTCCTGATCTGGATGCTGGCCCTGGCCGCCAACGGCTGCTCGGGCTATCTGATCGCCCGGGCGGCGAGAAAGCTTGGCGTCGTCCCCTGGTCGAGACCCGAGGATGAGGAGGAGAACCGATGATCGGCTGGTTTGATCTCCTTCTTGGCCTGACCCTGTGCACCACCGCTGTCGGTGCGCTCGCCTCCCGGGACCTCTTTCGGGCCATCGTCCTGTTCATGGTCTTCGGGCTGTTGATGGCACTGGTGTGGGTCCGGCTGGAAGCTCCTGACATCGCCCTGGCCGAAGCGGCCATCGGCGCCGGACTCACCGGCGTGCTGCTGCTCGACACTCTGGGCTACCTGCGTCGGCGATACATGGCCCGGCCAGGTCGGGAGGAGGCGCCATGATCCGCCTGCTCGGCGCCCTTCTGGCCTGCCTCACGGTTGGGGCGGCCCTGGCGGTCGCGGTGCTCTGGCGGCCGCTGCCGGTGGAGGATCTCCCCCTGCGGGTCACCTCCAGGCTGGCCGAGGCCGGGGCCGGCCATGCGGTGACCGCGGTGCTGCTCGATTTCCGCGCCTACGATACCTTGCTTGAGGTGGCGGTGCTGCTGGTCGCCGTGGTGGTGGCCATGGCGCTGCGCGAGGCCCAGCCGGACGGCCCGGATCGCATGGGATTGGCCAACCCGCTGCTGCGGGCGGTGATGGGCTGGCTGCTGCCGCTGCTCCTCCTGATGGCCGCCTACCTCCTGTGGGCCGGCAGCAGCCGACCCGGGGGCGCCTTTCAGGCCGGCTCGGTGCTCGCCGCCTCCGGCGTGCTGCTCCGCCTGGCCGGGGTCGGGTTCAACTGGCTGGACAACCCCCTGCGGTTGCGGGCCGTGCTCGTCCTGGGGCTGGCGGTCTTCGTCGCCGTCGGCGTCTCCACCCTGATCGGCGGGCGTCAGTTCCTCGATTATCCGCACGAGATTGCCGCCGACCTCATCCTGGTCATCGAACTGGCCCTGACCCTGTCCATCGGACTGGCCCTGGTCTCGCTGTTCCAACTGGCGCCGCCGCAGCACACCGGTCCGCACCTGCCGGACCGGCGCCGGAGGACGCGACGATGAGTGGTGGTGCCTGGTATGCATGGGTGGGCGTGGCCCTGAGCACGCTGGGGTTTTTCGGCTTCGTGGTCCACCGTCACCTGGTACGCCGGCTGCTCGCCTTCAACATCATGGGCAGCGGCTGCTTTCTCCTCCTGGTGGGGCTGGCCGGGGATGGTCGGGCCATCGACCCGGTGGCCCAGGCCCTGGTGCTCACCGGCATTGTGGTGGCGGTGGCCTCGACGGCGCTGGCCCTGGTGCTGTTACGACGCTGGTACCGGGTGAGCGGCGAAAGCGTCCTGCCGGAGGATGTGTGAACCCGCTGCCCTGGCTCGTGGCCCTGCCGCTGACCGGCGCAATCCTGGTCTTTGTGCTGCCCGGCCGGTGGCGGGCCCAGGTCAGCCTGGCGCTGCTCGTCCCCGTCGCTTTCGCCAGCCTGCTGACCCTTGCCGGAGTGCTGTCGCAGGGAACGCAGAGCCATGTGCTGGGGGGCTGGCTGGCGCCGCTGGGCATCGGCCTGCGGGCCGACGGCTTTGCGGCGGGCATGGCCGTGCTCACCGCCCTGGTCGCCACGCCCTGCCTTGTCCATGCGGCCTTCTCCCTGCGGACCAAGGCGGCCAGGGAAGGTTTCTGGCCGCTGGCCTGGTTCCTGTGGGCAGCGCTGAACACCATCTGGCTGTCGGCCGACTTGTTCAACCTCTATGTGGGCATCGAACTGCTCGGCCTGGCGGCGGTCGGCCTGGTCGCCCTGGCCGGCAGCGCCCAATCCCTGGCGGCGGCGATGCGCTACCTGCTGGTCGCCCTGCTCGGCTCCCTGCTCTACCTGCTCGGCGTGGCCCTGATCTACGCCGCCCTCGGCAGCCTCGCCCTTGCCGATCTCGCCGCCCACGGGGCCGGTGAGCCGACCGTGCTGATCGCGGTGGTACTGATGACCTTCGGCCTGCTCCTGAAGACGGCGCTCTTTCCGCTGCACGGCTGGCTGCCGCCGGCCCATGGCGGCGCCCTGACCCCGGTGAGCGCCCTGCTCTCGGCCCTGGTGATCAAGGCCTCGCTGTTCATCCTGGTGCGGCTCTGGCTGACCATGGGTCCCGGGGCGATGCCGGTGACCCTGGCCTGGACCCTGGGGCTGATGGGCGGAGGTGCGGTCTTTTGGGGGGGCTGGATGGCCCTTCGCCAGACCCGACTCAAGATCCTGGTGGCCTATTCGACCGTGGCCCAGATCGGTCTGCTCTTCCTGTTCTTTCCCCTGGTCACCGGCACGCCCATCGCTGCGGCAACCTTGGCCTGGGACGGCATGGTCCTGATGCTGGCTGCCCATGCCTGCGCCAAGGCGGCCATGTTTCTCGCCGCGGGCAACCTGGTGCTGGCGATCGGCGGCGAGCGGATCGCCGACCTCAACGGCGTCTGCCGTTTTCGGCCGTTTTCGCTGCTCTGTTTCGGAATCGCCGGAGTCAGCCTGAGCGGACTGCCGCCCAGCGGCGGTTTTGCCGCCAAGTGGCTCCTGGTGCAGAGCGCCCTGGCCAGCGGCCAATGGATCTGGTTGCCGGTGCTGCTCGGCGGCGGCCTGCTGAGCGCGGCTTATGTGGTCAAGGTGCTGGCCAGCGCCCTGGTCGAAGGCCCGGTGAGCGACCGGTTCAAGGTGCCGTCGCTGCCCCTTGACCTGTCGGCCTTCGTCCTGGGGTGCATCAGCCTGGTCCTGGGTCTTGTCGCCCATACACCGCTTGCCTGGCTGCGCGCCGGCGGCCCGTTCGCAGGGGGTGGCTGATGAACGGGCAGGGGTTGCTGCCGCTGGCGGTCGTTGCCACCTCGCTGGTGGCCGCGGCGGGCATCTTTCTGCTCAGGGAGCATCGCCATCGTCTGCGCACCGTCTTCAACCTGGCCGCGGCCCTGGTCAAGCTGGCCCTGATCATGGCGATGGCGGCCGGCGTGCTGGCCGGCGAAGCCTATCAGTGCCGCTTCCCCCTGGTCGCCGGGGTCGACTTCCTGCTCCGCGCCGATGCCCTCGGCCTCATGTTCACCACCCTGTCGTCGGTGCTCTGGCTGTTCACCACCATCTACGCCATCGGCTATCTGGAAAACTCCCCCAACCGCAGCCGCTTTTTCGGTTTCTTCAGCCTGTGCGTGGCCAGCACCGTCGGATTGGCCTTGGCGGGCAATCTGTTCACCTTCTTCCTGTTCTACGAGCTGCTGACCCTGTCCACCTATCCGCTGGTCGCCCATCGCGGCACCGGCACGGCCCTGCGCGCCGGCAAAATCTACCTCGCCTACACCCTGTCCGGCGGCGCGGTGCTGTTCTTGGGCATGGCGATCCTGCACGGCTTGGCCGGTGATGTCGAGTTCGCCGCCGGCAGCACCTTGCGGACCCTCGATCCAGCCCTGGCGCCGCTCCTGACCGTGGTGTTCGTCCTTTTGGTGGCCGGGTTGGGCGTCAAGGCGGCCCTGGTGCCGCTGCACGGCTGGCTGCCGATGGCCATGGTCGCCCCGGCGCCGGTCAGCGCCCTGCTCCACGCCGTGGCGGTGGTCAAGGCCGGGGCCTTTGGTATCTTCCGGGTGGTCTACGATGTCTTCGGTCTCGAGTTCGCCCGGCAACTGGGGGTGCTCGACCCGTTGGGTTGGTTGGCCGGAGCGACGATCCTGTACGGTAGCCTGCGCGCCCTGACACAAAACGATCTCCAGCGGCGGTTGGCCTTCTCCACGGTCAGCCAGGTCTCGTACATTGTTCTCGGTCTGACCCTGTCCAGTCCCATCGGCATGGCGGGCGG